>NZ_JBHYVB010000100.1:13919-39770 GCF_042750115.1 Streptomyces sp. NPDC059455 | reverse complement strand
GGGGCCGAGGGGGCCGAGGGGGCCGAGGGGGCCGAGGGGGCCGAGGGGGCCGAGGGGGCCGAGGGGGCCGAGGGGGCCGAGGGGGCCGAGGGGGCCGAGGGGGCGGAACGGACCACTCCGCGGCTGGCCGCACGACAGGCGTTCCGCCGGTTCTGGCCGCTCACCAGGGGCGACCGGCGCTGGCTGGTGCTCATCTGCGCCTGCGTCATGGCCGCGGCGCTCGCCGAGACCGCCGCGATCCTCCTCTTCTCCGATCTGACCGACAACGCCCTGCGGCAGGGCTCGCTCAGCGCCTTCTGGGTCCCCGCCGCGCAGTGGCTCGCGGTCGCGGTGCTCGGCGCGGGCGTCGGCTATATGGGCAACTCGCTCGCCGTATGGACCGCCGAACGGTTCGTACTGCGGCTGCGGGCCCGGGTCTTCGCGCATGTGCAGGATCTGCCGCCGCACTTCTTCCAGCGCCACCGCCAGGGCGATCTGGTCGAGCGGCTCACCGGGGACGTGGAGTCCATCGAGCAGATGGTGGTCTCCGGGGTGGTGAGCACCGTCTCCGCCGTCTTCAGCACGGTCTTCTTCTCCGTGGCCGCCTTCCGGCTGCGCTGGGACCTGGCGCTGGTCACCTTTGTCCTGGCGCCGCTGTTCTGGCTGGCGGCGCGGCGCTTCTCCGGGCGGATCAGCTCGGTCGCCCGGGACGAGCGGGCCGCCGACGGCGCGATCACCTCCGTCGTCGAGGAGTCGCTCGGCAACGTCGTGCTGACGCAGGCGTACCACCGTAAGGAGGCCGAGGAGCGGCGGCTGGGCCGGGAGGCCGGTGCGTGGCTGCGGGCATCGGTGGCCGGTGCCCGGATGAGCGAGCTGTACGAGCAGTTGGTTGAGGTCATCGAGACGCTGTGCGTGCTCGCCGTGATCGGGCTCGGCGCCTGGGAGATCTCCCAGGACCGGATGACCATCGGCCAGCTGCTGGCCTTCGCCGCCTTCCTCGGCTACCTCTACCCGCCGATCCGCAACCTCGGACAGCTCGGTCTCACCCTTACGGCCGCCACCGCGGGCGCCGAGCGGCTGGCGGAGATCCTCGACGCCGAACCCGCCGTGAGCGATCCGCAGCCGGGGGCCGCGGTGACGCCGTGGCGGGTGCACGGCACGGTGGAGTTCGACGGTGTCGGCTTCCGCTACCCCGGGGGCGACCGGCGCACCCTGGCCGGGGTCTCGTTCACCGCCCGGCCGGGTGAGTTCGTACTGATCACCGGGGCCAGCGGGGCGGGCAAGTCCACCGTCTCCAAGCTGCTGACCCGCTTCTACGACCCGGCGGAGGGGTTCATACGGCTCGACGGGGTACCGCTGTACGCGATGCCGCTGGGCTTTCTGCGGACGCATGTGACGCTGCTGCCGCAGGAGACACTCATCCTGCACGACACCATCCGCGAGAACATCGCCTGCGGCCGCCCCGGGGCCACCGAGCACGAGATCGTCCGGGCGGCGCGGGACGCCGCCGCGCACGACTTCATCGCCGCGCTGCCCGAGGGCTACGACACCCGGATCGACCCGCATACGGCCCGGCTGTCCGGCGGGCAGCTCCAGCGCATCGCCATCGCCCGCGCGATGCTGCGCGACGCGCCCGTCCTCGTCCTGGACGAGCCCACCACAGGGCTGGACGCGCTGGCCGCGCGGCGGGTCGTCCGGCCGCTGCGGCGGCTGATGTCCGGCCGCACCACGATCATGATCACCCACGATCTGAACCTGGCGCCGGACGCGGACCGCATCCTGGTGCTGGACCACGGACGGGTCGTGGAGACGGGCACGCATCACGAACTGCTGGCGCTGGGCGGCGCGTACGCACGGCTGCGCGGTTCCGGGGACGGCTCCCTGACCGAGACGGGCCCGCAGCCCACGCTCCGGCTCGGACCGCGGTGAGGGGGGCGGACTGGGCTCGGCCGGACCCAGCCTGGTCGGGGAGTGTCCGGCGGGTTGTGCCGCCTGCGGCGGGCTTTCCCCTCCCCGCCCCTTCCCGAAACTGTGGCTCCGCCCCAGACCCCGCACCGGGGCTTCCCCCAGACCCCGCACCAGGGCTTCGCCCCAGACCCCGCACCGGAGCTCCGCCCCCAGACCCCGCACCAGGACTCCGCCCCCACACCCCGCACCGGGACTCCGCCCCCACACCCCGCACCGGAGCTCCGCCCCCAGACCCCGCACCAGGACTCCGCCCCAGACCCCGCACCGGAGCTTCCCCCTCCAGACCCCGCACCGGAGCTTCCCCCTCCAGACCCCGCACCGGGGCTCCGCCTCAGACCTCGGGGTCCAGGGGCGGAGCCCCTGGGAACGGGAAGGGGCGGGGAGGGGAAAGACCCGCCGGACCCCGCTGGGCCAAGCCAGGCGGGACCGGGCTGAGCCGGAGCGGCGCCGGACCGGACCTGAACCGAACCGGACCTGAGCCGAACCGGGCCCGAGCCGAACCGGGCCCGAGCCGGGCCGGGGCGCGCTCAGCCCAGGTCGATCTCCGGCGGAGCCGTGGGCGCGCCCGGGAGTCTGAGCCAGGCGACCGTGCCGCCGCCCGGGGCCGGTTCCAGCCCCACCTGGCCGCCCGACTGCTGGACCGTACGGGCCACGATCGACAGCCCGAGGCCCGAGCCGGGCATGCTGCGGGCGGACGGGGAGCGCCAGAAGCGCTCGAAGACATGCGGCAGTTCCTCGGCGGGGATACCGGGGCCATGGTCGCGCACCCGTACCTCTCCGCTTCTGAGGACGACGTCGATCACACCACCCGAAGGGCTGAACTTCACGGCGTTGTCGAGCAGATTGACCAGCGCCCGCTCCAGGACGATCGCCTCGCCGCGGACGTACCAGGGCTCGATCGAGGCGTTGATCGTGAGATGGGCACCGCGCAGCCGGGCCCGTTCCAGGGCCGTCCGCGCCACCTCGTGCAGGGCGACCACCTGCGGGGGGCCGCTGCCGGGCAAGGCGTCGGGGCGGGACAGCTCCTGAAGATCGCCGATCAGCGCCGCCAGCTCGGTCATCTGCGCCTTGGCGCTCGCCATGAGCGCCTTACGGTCGGCGGGCGGCAGCGGGCGGCCGGTCTCCTCGCTGCGCGCGAGCAGTTCGATATTGGTCCGCAGCGAGGTCAGCGGGGTGCGCAGCTCATGCCCGGCGTCCGCGATCAGCTGCTGCTGACGGTCGCGGGAGGAGGCGAGGGCCGCCGTCATGGAGTTGAACGACCGCGACAGCCGGGCGATCTCGTCATCGCCCTCCGTCGGGATACGGACGGCCAGGTCCTCGGTGCGGGCCACATGCTCGACCGCCTCGGTCAGCCGGTCCACGGGCTTCAGCCCGGTCCTGGCGATCCACAGGCCCGCCGCTCCCGCGCCCACGACACCGACCCCGGCGACGAGGGCGAGGACCAGCGCGAGCGTGCCCAGCGGATGCGCGACCTCGCTCAGCGGGCGCGCCATGGAGACGGCGATCCCGCGCGGCAGCGGGCTGCCGGGGCCGGAGGCCGGCCGGTAGGTGAACACCCGCATGTCCTCGCCGCCCGCGCCCGTCGCGTCATGCAGCGCGCTCGGCCGCTCCCCGACGGCCACGGCCACATCGGCGGTGGTCACCGGCAGCTTGGTCGCCCCGGGCTGGGTGCAGCGGTTCCCGTCGGCCAGCACGATCTGCACGGAGTACGAGCCGAGGGCGTGCGGGGTACGGTCGTCGGCGCCTTCGGGGTTCTGGCACGCCTCCAGGATGCTCAGCACATTGCGCTCGTCCACCGTGACGTTGCGCAGGGACGAGTCGAGTTGGGCGCTGAGCTGCTCCCGGACGATCAGCCAGGACGCGAACGCGGACACCGCCACCGCGACCGCGACCGCCACGGCGGTCAGCAGGGCCAGCCGCGAGCGCAGCGGCAGTCTGCGGAACCTCACGAGGACTCGCCCTCCGCGGGCCGCAGGACGTACCCCACCCCGCGCACGGTGTGCACGAGGCGCGGCTCGCCGCCCGCCTCGGTCTTACGGCGCAGATACATCACGTACACGTCCAGCGAGTTGGACGACGGCTCGAAGTCGAAGCCCCACACCGCCTTGAGGATCTGCTCACGGGTGAGCACCTGGCGCGGATGCGCCAGGAACATCTCCAGCAGGGTGAACTCGGTCCGGGTCAGCTCGACGCGGCGCGCGCCCCGGACGACCTCGCGGGTCGTCAGGTCCATCCGCAGATCGCCGAAGGCCAGCACGTCTCCCTCGGGCAGCGCCGCGCCCTGCTGGGCGGCGTAGGAGCTGCGGCGGAGCAGGGCGCGGATGCGGGCCAGCAGTTCGTCCAGTTCGAAGGGTTTGACGAGGTAGTCGTCGGCGCCCGCGTCGAGTCCGGTGACCCGGTCGCCGACGGTGTCCCGCGCGGTGAGCATCAGGATCGGCAGCGTCACCCCGGTGGCGCGCAGCCGCCGTGCGGCGGTCAGCCCGTCCATCCGGGGCATCAGCACATCGAGCACGATGAGCTCGGGGTCGTAGGAGCCGACCTTGCCCAGCGCGTCCAGTCCGTCCACGGCGGTCTCGGTCGCGTAGCCCTCGAAGACGAGGCTGCGCTGAAGGGCTTCCCGGACGGCCGGCTCATCGTCGACGATCAGGATGCGGGCCGGCTGATCGCCGTGGTCGGCGGGGCTCATGGGTCGGTTTCCTCAAGGGGTGACGGTGGGGCGGGGAGGTGGCCGCGGCGGGCTGTGCGGCGCTGCTGCCAGCCTCGCACGTCCATCAGGTGTTGCTGTCGCTTCCGCCCGCGCGCAGGGAGGCGAGATCGGACTTGACGGTGTCGATCGGGATCGAGAAGCCGAGGCCGACGCTGCCCGCGTCGCCGGAGCTCTGGCCCGAGGCCGAGGAGTACATCGCGGAGTTGATGCCGATGATCTGGCCGCTCATATTGATCAGCGCGCCACCGGAGTTGCCGGGGTTGAGCGAGGCGTCGGTCTGGATGGCCTTGTAGGTGGTGGTCGACGAGCCGACGTCGCCGTTGTACCGGCCGCCGCCGAACTCGAACGGCCACTGCCCGCCGCCGCCCGGCCCCTGACCGCCCTGGCCCTGACCCTGGTCCTGGTCCGTGGAGACGGTGACATCGCGGTCGAGCGCGGAGACGATACCGCTGGTGACGGTGCCGGTGAGGCCCTCGGGCGAGCCGATGGCCACGACCTGGTCGCCCACCGAGACCTTGCTGGAGTCACCGAGGGACGCGGGCTTCAGCCCGCTCGCCCCCTCCACCTTGATCAGCGCGAGGTCCTTCTTGCTGTCGGTGCCGACGACCGTCGCGGTCTTCTTGCTGCCGTCGCTGAAGGTCACCTTGATCGCGTCGGCGCCTGAGACCACGTGGTTGTTGGTGATGATCTCGCCGCCGCTGGTGATGACCACGCCGGAGCCGGTGGACTGGCCGCTGGTGCCGCTGGCGCTGACCTCCACGATGCTGGGGCTGACGGCCGCGGCGACGGCCGAAACCCCGCTTTGGCTGGTGGACTTGGCGTTGACCACGGGGGTGGAGATCGTGGTGTCGGACTTCTGGGTGGCGTTGGTGACCAGCGCGGCCGCCCCGCCGCCCACGAGCGCCGAGACCGCCGCCACGGCCGCGATCAGCGCGACCGGCCGCGAGGCCCGCACCCTACGCCGTCCCCCGCCCCCCTGCGCCCCCTCACTCGCGAACGCGCCGCCGTCCTCCCCCGCCCCGCCGCCACTGCCGTCACCCGGCCATACGGTGACCCCGGACGGCGTGGTGACCGGCTGCTGAGGCTGATACGCGGGCGGATCGGGATACCCCGCACCGCCACCGTACGCGTAGGGATAGGGCTCGTCTGCGCCGCTGCGGCGTGTGCTGTCCGTCATGTCTATGACTGTGCGGCCGGAGTATGAGAGTCCCCTGAGTGCCCGCTGAGAACCCCACCAGAAGTCGGTATGCCCGACATAAGGGTGCCGCCGAGGGTCAGCCGCGCACCGCGGCCAGGCACTCGTCGTACAGGTCCATGATGTCGCCCTTACCGTCGTTGTCGACCCACGCCATCGATGCGGCGTCCAGGCACGCGAACGCCGTCGCGATCACCGCGCGGGCCCTCGGATCCGCACCGCCGACAGCGACGTCCATGCGCGCCTCGATGAGCGGCAGCAGCTCCTCCTGGAACCGCAGCCGCTTCTCGAGCCAACCGGCCCGCAGCGAGGCGGTGTTGTGCAGGAGACGGAACCGCTCCAGGGCCTGTTCGCGGCTCTCGTGCAGGGCCAGTACGGCGGCGACCCCTGCGCGCAGGGCCTCCCAGACACCGGCTTCGGCGGGCTGTTCGCCGATCGTGTCCGTCAGGACTCGCCCGAACCGGCCCTGGTCGCCGCCGAGAAGGTCCTCCTTGGTGCCGAAGTAGCGGAAGAGGGTGCGCTGGGAGACACCGGCCTCCCGGGCGATCTGGGCGATGGTCGTCTCGTCGTAGCCCTGCTCGGTGAACAGGCGCAGAGCCGTCTCGAGGATCTCCTGGGAGGCCAGCTGCCGCGTCCGGTCCCACAGCGTGGTCGGTGCGCCCGTCGCCGTCTTGGCTTCCTGCTTCATGCCACCAGGCTATCCCAGCACTGCCATCCTGGCACTCACATCCTGCTTGGCAGTCACTGCCAGGCCGTCGTACGCTGCCAATGAATATCTCCCAGGAACACACAAAGGAACGCATCATGTCCGCACCCGCAGCTTTGATCACCGGTGGAACCAGCGGCATCGGTAAGGCGACCGCCGAACTGCTCCACTCCCGCGGCTACCGCGTCATGGTCACCGGCGTCGGCAATGTCGCCAACGCCGGACTTCCCGAAGACGTCATGGTCGTCCGGGCCGACGCACGGTCCCTGGCGGACATCGACCATGCGATGGACCGGGCACGCCGGCGGTTCGGCTCCCTCGACCTGCTCTTCCTCAACGCGGGCATCTCCCGTCCCGGCCCGATCGAGTCAACCGACGAAGACGCCTTCGACGCCCTGTTCGACATCAACGTCAAGGGCACCTTCTTCACCCTGCAAAAGGCGCTCCCGCTCCTCAACGAGGGCGCCTCGGTCGTGTTCACCGTGGGCGCCGGTGAGGGGATCGGAGCCGCCATGACCGCCGCCAAGGGCGCTCTGCTGCCCCTCGTGCGGTCCCTCGCGCTGGAACTCGCCCCCCGCCGCATCCGCGTCAACGCCGTCAGCCCGGGAATGATCAACACCCCCGCCTACAGCAAGATGGGCATATCCCAGGAAATGATCGACTCCTGGGCCCGGGACATCCCGCTCGGCCGCGTCGGCGCTCCCGCCGACATCGCCGAAGCCGTGGCCTTCCTCGCCTCGGACGCCGCCGGCTACATCACCGGCGACAACCTCACCGTCTCCGGAGGCATCGGCGTTCACGCCCGCCCCTGACGAGCAGAGGCGCGAAGCGCTATGCGCAGCCGCAGGAGTGGCGGACCACCAGGGCCGAGGGGAACTGCTTGACGCGTTCGCGGCGGGAGCCGGAGAGCCGGATGCCGTCGTCCAGGACGAGGTCGACCGCGGCGCGCGCCATCGCGGGGCGGTCGGAGCCGACCGTGGTCAGCGGGGGGTCGGTGAGGTGGGCTTCCTTCACATCGTCGAAACCGGCCACCGCCAGTTCCCCCGGGACATCGATCCGCAGCTCACGCGCCGCCCGCAGCACCCCGAACGCCTGGTCGTCGGTGGCGCAGAAGATGGCCGGGGGCCGGTCGGGGCCGGCGAGCAGATCGAGGGCGACCTTATAGGCGTCGTAGCGGTTGTAAGGAGCCTGGAAGAGCCGCCCGTCGGTCGGCCGCCCGGCCTCGCGCATCGCGCGGCGCCAGCCCTCCACATGGTCGGTGACCGGGTCGCCGACGGTCGGGGTTATCTCGGTGCCGCCGAGGCAGGCCACATAGTCATGGCCGTGCTCCAGCAGATGCCGCACGGCGAGCTGCGCGCCGCCGACGTCGTCCAGCACCACCGCCACGTCGTCGATCGCCTCGGGCCGCTCGTGCAGCAGCACCACCCGGGCGTCCCACGCCTCGATCTCCGCCGCCGCGTTCTCGCTCGGGCCCTGGCTGATGAGGATCAGCCCGGACACCCGCATCCCCAGGAAGGCGCGCAGATAGTGCACCTCGCGCTCGTCCAGGTAGTCGGAGTTGCCGACCAGCACCATCTTTCCGCGCTCGGCGGCCGCCTGCTCGACGGCGTGCGCCATCTCCGCGAAGAACGGCTGCCGGGCGTCCGGAACGATCAGCCCTATGAGATCGGTCCGGCGGCTCGCCATCGCCTGCGCGACCCGGTCCGGCCGGTAGCCGAGCTCCTTGATCGCGGCAAGCACCCGCTCGCGCGTGGCCGGGGCGACCGGCCGGGGTCCGTTATTGATGACGTAACTGACGACCGCGGTCGACGTTCCCGCAAGCCTTGCCACATCATCCCGCGTCACCTTGGCCACGCGCGAAGTCTACGCGGGTCCAGCTAGCTGTTGGCCGGTCGTGCGGCAGCGGTCCTCGCCGCGGAGCCGGCCGCGCCGTCGGGGTGCCCGCCCGGCGCCGCACCACCCGCTCCGGCGTCCCGCACCGCCGCCTTGGCCCGGGCCTCCTCGGCGGCGCGCTCGACCTTCTCCGGCGCGACGAAGCGGTAGCCCACGTTCCGCACCGTGCCGATCAGGGACTCGTGCTCCGGGCCCAGCTTGGCGCGCAGCCGCCGGACGTGGACGTCCACGGTGCGGGTGCCGCCGAAGTAGTCGTACCCCCAGACCTCCTGGAGCAGCTGCGCCCGGGTGAAGACCCGGCCGGGGTGCTGGGCGAGGTACTTCAGCAGCTCGAACTCCTTGAATGTGAGATCGAGCACACGCCCCTTGAGCTTGGCGCTGTAGGTGGCCTCGTCGACCGACAGATCGCCGTTGCGGATCTCCATCGGGCTGTCGTCGGTGGTGATCTGCTGACGGCCCATGGCCAGCCGCAGCCGGGCCTCGACCTCCGCCGGGCCCGCGGTGTCCAGCAGGACGTCGTCGATGCCCCAGTCGGCGGTGACGGCGGCCAGCCCGCCCTCGGTCACCACCAGGATCAGCGGGCAGCCGGGGCCGGTGGACCGCAGCAGCTGACACAGGCTGCGCACCTGCGGCAGATCGCGGCGGCCGTCGATCAGGATGATGTCGGCGCCCGGGGTGTCCACCAGGGCGGGGCCCTCGGCGGGGGCCACCCGCACGCTGTGCAGCAGCAGGCCGAGGGCGGGGAGCACCTCCGTCGAGGGCTGGAGTGCATTGGTCAGCAGCAGGAGGGAACTCATCGTCCATCACCTGCCCTGGCCGTCTTCTCGAGGTTGTGCACGCTTCGCTCGCCCATTACGTCGGTTCCTCCTCGGTCCCTTGCGAGAGGGGCACCTCCCAGGCCGTGCCCGGGGGAGTCTGCGGCTACTACTTCGTACAGTCACGCTCCGCGCCCTTGGAGCGACGGCGCGCTCAAACGCGCACCCCGCCCTGAAAGCGCAAAAGGACCCGGGGGCAACGTTGCCCGGATCCTCTTCACGACAGAATAACCCACATGACATGCGCCGGAGAGGCTCAATCTGCTCCCCGTTGTCCTTCCGCCCTCACCGCGGGGGAGCAACGGGCCATGCTGCTGACCGATGACGGGGTCTCGATCGAGGCGCGCTACGAACCTTCCCCGGGGGGCGGCACCGAACCCTCCGACCACCTCGCGCTGGTGGTCGGACACGGTTTCTCCGGCGCCCTGGAGCGCCCCGCGCTGCGGCGGGTGGCATCGGCGTTTCACCAGCGTACGGCCGTGATCACATTCTCGTTCCGGGGCCATGGGCGGTCCGGCGGACGGTCCACGGTCGGCGATCGCGAGGTGCTGGACCTGGCCGCCGCGGTGCGCTGGGCGCGCCGGCTCGGACATCGGCGGGTGGCCACGGTCGGCTTCTCGATGGGCGGCTCGGTGGTGATCCGGCAGGCGGCGCTGTACGGGAAGGCCGATGAAATCCGGACGTTGCAAGACGTACACCAAGGGGAGCGCACAGGGCGCCCAGTGGGGCGCACGGGCGGCGTACTCGTGACCCCCGTGGACGTGACCCCCGTGGACGGGACTCCCGGAGACGGGACCCCCGGGGAGGTGACCGACGGCGCCGCGCCCGATGCCGTCGTCGCCGTGAGTTCACCCGCCCGCTGGTACTACCGGGGCACCGCGCCCATGCGGCGGCTCCACTGGGCGATCACCCGGCCGACCGGGCGGCTGGTCTCCCGCTACGGGCTGCGCACCCGGATCGACCCCCGCGGCTGGCCCGTCGATCCGCTGTCCCCGGTGTCCGCCGCGCCGCTGATCGCGCCGACGCCGCTGCTGATCGTGCACGGCGACCGGGATCCGTACTTCCCGCTGGACCATCCGCGGATGCTGGCGTCGGCGGCGGACCCGGCCACCTCGGAGCTGTGGATCGAGCCGGGCTACGGCCACGCCGAGACCGCCGCCTCCCCCGACCTGCTGGCCCGCATCGCCGACTGGGCCGCGGCCCACGCCTGAACCCGGCCCAAGCGGTCGCCCATTCGGTTCCCGCCACCGGCTATTCGGTTTCCGCCACCGGCTCGGCGAACTGGGACGCGTAGAGCCGCGCGTACGCACCGCCCGCCGCGAGCAGCGCGTCGTGCGAGCCCTGCTCCACGATCCGCCCCGCCTCCATCACCAGGATCACGTCCGCGTCCCGGATGGTCGACAGCCGGTGGGCGATCACGAAGCTCGTACGGCCGCTGCGCAGCGAGGCCATCGCCCGCTGGATGAGGACCTCGGTACGGGTGTCGACCGAGCTGGTGGCCTCGTCCAGCACCAGGATCGACGGCTCGGAGAGGAACGCCCGCGCGATCGTGATCAGCTGCTTCTCACCGGCGCTGACGTTGGCGCCCTCTTCGTCGATCACCGTGTCGTAGCCGTCCGGCAGCATCCGTACGAAGCGGTCCACATAGGTGGCCTTCGCCGCCTCCGCGATCCTCTCGAAGCTCGCCCCCTCCGCCCCGTAGGCGATGTTCTCGGCGATCGTCCCGCCGAACAGCCAGGTGTCCTGGAGCACCATCCCGATGTGGGAACGCAGCTCCTCCCGTGACATCTCGGCGATGTCCACCCCGTCCAGCGTGATCCGCCCGCCGCTGACCTCGTAGAACCGCATCAGCAGATTGACCAGCGTGGTCTTCCCGGCGCCGGTCGGCCCGACGATGGCCACGGTCTGGCCCGGCCGCACCGACAGCGACAGCCCGTCGATGAGCGGCGTGTCCGGCTGGTAGCGGAAGGAGACCTCCTCGAACGCGACCTGCCCCCGCACCGCCTCCGGCCGCCGCGCGTCCACCGGCTCGGCGCTCTGCTCCGGCGCGTCCAGCAGCTCGAAGACCCGCTCGGCGGAGGCCACGCCCGACTGCACCATGTTGGCCATGGAGGCCACCTGGGTGAGCGGCTGGCTGAACTGCCGGGAGTACTGGACGAACGCCTGGACATCGCCGATCGACAGCGCGCCGGAGGCCACCCGTAGCCCGCCGACCACGGCCACCAGCACATAGTTGAGGTTCCCGATGAACATCATCGACGGCTGGATCAGGCCGGAGATGGACTGGGCCCGGAAGCCCGCCCCGTAGAGCTTGTCGTTCTGCTCCCGGAACGCTTGCGCGGACTCCTTCTCCCGCCCGAAGACCTTCACCAGCGCATGCCCGGTGTACATCTCCTCGATATGGGCGTTGAGCTTGCCCGTGGTCTTCCACTGGGCGACGAACTGCGGCTGCGCGCGCTTGCCGATACGCGTCGTCACCCACACCGAGACCGGGACGGTGATCAGCGCCACCAGCGCCAGCAGCGGCGAGATCCAGAACATCATCGACAGCACGCCCACGATCGTCAGCAGCGAGGCCATGATCTGGCTGAGGGTCTGCTGGAGCGTCTGCTGGATGTTGTCGATGTCGTTGGTGGCGCGGGAGAGCACCTCGCCGCGCGACTGCTTGTCGAAGTACGCCAGCGGCAGCCGCGCCAGCTTGTGCTCCACGTCCTCGCGCAGCCGGAACACCGCGCGCTGGACGACGACGGTCGCCACCCGCGCCTGGATCAGGCCCAGGAGCGAGGCGGCCACATACAGCGCCGTGACCCACAGCAGCACGACGCCGACCGCGTGGAAGTCGATGCCCTGGCCGGGGGTGACGTCCATCGAGGCGACCATGTCGGCGACCGTGCCCTGGTCGTGGTCACGCAGCCGCTGGACGGCCTGCTCCTTGCTGACGCCGTCGGGCAGCTGCCGTCCGACGATGCCCGCGAAGATCAGGTCGGTGGCGTCGCCGAGGATCTTCGGGCCCACCACCGCGAGCGCGGTGCTGAGCGTGCCCAGCGCGAGCACCAGCAGGACGATCCCGCGCTCAGGCCGGAGCCGGGCCAGCAGCCGGCGGCTGGAGCCGCGGAAGTCCATGGACCGCTCGGTGGGCTGCCCGCCCATGAAGCGGCCGGGCCCGGCGGCGGGCGCCGGACCCCTGCGGGGCGCCGCGGGGCCGCTCATGCCGCCTCCTCCTCGGTGAGCTGGGAGAGCACGATCTCGCGATAGGTCTCATTGCCGGCCATCAGCTCGCCGTGGGTGCCGGCGCCGACGATCCGCCCCGCGTCGAGGACCACGATCAGATCGGCGCCGCGGATGGTGGACACCCGCTGGGCGACGATGACCACCGTCGCGTTGTCCGTCTCGTCCGCGAGCGCCGCCCGCAGCCGGGCGTCGGTGGCGTAGTCGAGCGCGGAGAAGGAGTCGTCGAAGAGGTAGACGGACGGCCTGCGGACCAGGGCGCGGGCGATCGCCAGCCGTTGCCGCTGACCACCGGACACATTGGTCCCGCCCTGGGCGATCGGGGCGTCCAGACCGCCCTCCATGGCCGCCACGAACTCCCGTGCCTGGGCGGTCTCCAGGGCCCGCCACAGCTCCTCGTCGGTGGCGTCGGGGTCGCCGTACCGCAGGTTGGAGGCGACGGTGCCGGCGAAGAGGTACGGCTTCTGCGGGACCAGCCCGATGGTCCGGGTCATCACCTCGGGGTCGAGGTCGCGCACATCCACCCCGTCGAGGTGGACGCTGCCGTCGGTCGCGTCGAACAGCCGCGGCACCAGCCCGAGCAGGGTCGACTTTCCGCTGCCGGTGGAGCCGATGACGGCGGTGGTCCGGCCGGGCCGGGCGGTCAGCGAGATGTCGCGCAGCACGGGCGCGTCGGCTCCGGGGTAGCGGAACTCCACGCCCCGCAGCTCCAGCAGCCCCCGTCCGGCGTCGGCGGGCGGGGGCGCGACGGGCATCAGCGGCGGTACGACGCTGGTCCTGGTGTCCAGCACCTCCTGGACGCGCTCGGCGCACACCTCGGCCCTCGGCACCATCATGAACATGAAGGTGGCCATCATCACGGACGACAGAATCTGCATCAGATAGCTGAGGAACGCGGTCAGCGCGCCGACCTGCATCCCGCCACTGTCGATGCGGTGCCCGCCGAACCAGACGACGGCCACGCTGGAGACGTTCACCACCAGCATCACGGCCGGGAACATCAGCGACATCAGCCGCCCGGCGCGCAGCGAGACATCCATCAGCCCGGTGTTGGCGTCGGTGAAGCGGTCGCGCTCATGGGTGTCACGGACGAAGGCACGGATGACCCGGATCCCGGTGATCTGCTCGCGCAGCACCCGGTTGACGGTGTCGATGCGCTGCTGGACGTCGCGGAACAGCGGCCGCATCCGGCGGGCGATGAGCGTGACCACGAGGCCCAGGGCCGGAACGATGAGCAGAAGCAGCCCGGACAGCGGCACGTCCTCGTTGAGCGCCATGACCACGCCGCCCACGCACATGATCGGCGCCGAGACCATCAGCGTGAAGGCCATCAGGCACAGCATCTGCACCTGCTGGACGTCGTTGGTGGTGCGGGTGATCAGGGACGGCGCCCCGAAGTGGCCCATCTCCCGGGCGGAGAAGGACTGCACCCGGTCGAAGACGGCGGCGCGCAGATCGCGGCCGAGCGCCATGGAGGTGCGGGCGCTGAAGTAGACGGCTCCCGCGGCACACACGATCTGGACAAGGGTGACGGCGATCATCAGCCCGCCGACAGAGAGGATGTAGCCGGTGTCGCCCTTCACCACTCCGCTGTCGATGATGTCCGCGTTCATGGCGGGCAGGTAGAGGGTGGCGAGGGTCTGCACCAGCTGCAATAAGACGATCAGCGTGATCGTTCGGGTATAGGGCCTCAGATACGCCCGTATCAGTCGTACCAGCACACGGAAACCTTAAGTGACGCTCGTCCCGAACCGGGCGTATTTTCGACGAACCGCGCGTGGTCCCGAGCGCCGTCCCGCACCCGTCATCATGGAGACGGCAGAAGACGGGAAAGGGATCGCGATGGCGATGATGAGCACGCCCGCTGGGACCATCCGGTACTGGGCCGCGGCCCGCGCCGCGGCCGGTACCGCGGAGGAGCCGTACACCGCGTGGACACTGGCGGAGGCGCTCGACGCGGCCCGGCAGCGGCACACCGCGCGGCCGGAGTTCGCGCGGGTCCTGCTGCGCTGTTCGTTCCTGGTCGACGGAGCCCCGGCCGGCACCCGTGACCACAAGACGATCCAACTCGCCGAGGGCGGCACGGTCGAGGTGCTCCCGCCGTTCGCAGGAGGGTGAACCCCGAGCTCATGAGCAACCAGCCACACCAGCCCAACGAGCCTCATCAGCCCCACGAGCCTCATCAGCAGCAGGGCCAGCAGCCGCAAGGTCAGCACCCGCAGCAGCCGTATCCCCCGTACGGGTCGTACGAGGCTCCTTACGGGGGATACGACCAGAGCGCGCATCCTTACGGTGGCCATGGCGGTCCCGGTGGCAACGGCGCTCACGGCGGCAACGGCCAGGGTGCCCAGCAGCAGGCCGACTGGCAGGGGTACGCGGGGTATCCGCAGCAGCAGGGGTACGTCCAGGCCCAGCCGCCGCAGTACCAGCACCCACCGCAGCAGTACCAGCAGCAGTACCAGCAGCCGTACGCGGATCCCTACGCCGCCGCTCAGCAGGGCCACCAGGGGCAGCAAGGTCACCAGGGGCAGCAACCGCACCACGGGCAGCAACCGCACCAGGGCCACCAGGGGCAGTACGCCCAGGGCTGGAATCAGCAGCAGCACCCGTACCACCAGCCCGCCGACCCGTCCCAGGCACCGCCTCAGGCACCGCCTCAGGCCCCGCCTCAGGCCCCGGCGCAGGCGCCGCCTCAGGCCCCGGCGCAGGCGCCGCCTCAGGCCCCGGCGCAGGCTCAGGCACAGGCCGCGACCGCGACCGCCGAGCCGCCCGCCCCGCAGCCCGACCGGCCGCTCACCGCCGCCGAGAAGGCCAAGGCCGAGGGCCGCCCGCAGATCGTCCACCCGGGGTTCGTCCCCGCCGCCCTGACCTCCGTACTCGCCGCCCTGCTCGCGGCCACCGCGCCGCTGGGCCGCCCGGCCGTCGCCGTCGCGGTGGCGGCGCTTCAGGCGGTCACGGCGGCGGGCTGGTTCCGGCTCAACGGCATGTGGCCCGCCCGGCAGGGCATCGCACTCGCCTTCGCGGGCGGTCTGGCCGCCGACATCGGCCTGCTCGCCACCGAGCCGTCACACGCCCCGACGGTCGTCATCGGCACCATCGGCGTCTGGCTGCTGCTGGTGCTGATCCTCCAGCTCCGCAGCCACGCCTCCCCGGACGAGCGGCTGTACGGCCTTACGGCCGCCGTGGCGGCCACGGCCCTCGCCGTGCTCGCGGCCGGTCATCTGGCCGCCGTCGCCGAGTCCTCGGACGCCGTGGTGGTGGGGGCGGCCGCCGTCGCCGTGGCCGTGCTCGTCCGGGCGCTGCCGCTGCCGACGGCCGCCGCCGTCGTGGTCGCGCTGGCGGCCGCCACGGGCGCCGGGGTCGGGGCCGGGCAGCTCACCGGAACGGGCACGTCCACCGCCGCCCTGCTCGGATTCGCGGCCGGGGTGTGCGCGCTGATCGGCCACCGGGTCGCCAGCTACGACTACCCCTCGCGCTTCGTCCACCTGACGGCCGGCGTGGCGCTGCCGCTCGCGGCCGCCGCCCCCGTGGTCTATGTGATCGGCCGCGCTCTGGGCTGACTCCCCGGCTCCCGCTCACCCGCGCCGGATAGGCTCGCAGCCTCAGGCGCGAGGGCCTGAGCAAGAGCCTGGGGGACCCACGCACATGCGCGCACTACGCATCACGCTGATCGTCGTCGTGATACTCGGCGGCCTCTTCGTGGCCGCCGACCGCATCGCGGTGTACATGGCCGAGTCGAAGGCGGCCGACAAGATCAAGAGTTCTCAGGGCCTGACCACGACGCCCAATGTCTCGATCAAGGGCTTCCCGTTCCTCACCCAGGTCGTGGGCAAGGAGCTGGACGAGGTCGACGTCGGCGTGGACGGGCTGACGACGGACGCGGGCGACGGCCGCAACGTCCGGGTCACCGAGCTCGACGCCCAGCTGCACAACGTCCGCATCTCGGGCAACTTCTCGTCGGCCAGCGCCGACCGCGCCACCGGCTCGGCCCACATCAGCTACGCGGACCTCTCACAGGCCGCCGGTCCGGGGATCACGGTCGCCTACGACCCGTCGGGCACCAACAAGGTCAAGATCACCGGCAGTCTGCTGGGCCTCAGCCTTACCGCCCACTCCCAGGTCACCATCGTGAACGGCAACACCATCCGGCTGCACGCCGAGTCCATACCGGGCGGCAGCATCCCCCAGTGGGAGGACAAGGTGCGCGAGAAGGCCGACATGGAGCGGAAGATCGAGGGACTGCCCACCGGCATGCGGCTGGACAAGGTGGAGACCTCCAAGGACGGCATAGACGTCTCGGTCGCGGGGAACAACGTCCAGCTGACGGGCTGACGCGATCAGTACCAGGGGCGTCGGATCACGTCCCTGGTCCATTCACTGAGACGATCATGTCCGCGCATATGGACGCTCCTGCCCGCCGCGACCCCCTCCGGCCGTGCCTCCCGGCCGTTCACGCTTCTCTCATCTCACACTCCGGACGATAACGTCTCATCATGCGACACGCCGGTGACATGCCCGCCTGTCCGTCCCTACGATCGGACCCATGAAGCGACAGGCGGATCTCACGAAGCGGCGGGCAGTCGACCTGTGCCGCGTCGCCGCCATGCTCTGTCGCCCCGTCTGAATGGGACGCGGTCCGCTCACGCCACGGACCGGCCCCCCTCTTCGGCCCGTCAGCCGGGCCTTCCCGCACCTTCGCTCGTACGCTCGCCGCACGCCCCGCGCGGCGCCGCGTCGTGAGCGTGCCCGTACCGCCGCAACTGCCCCGGAGGAGAGAACATGAGCCGCAGTGACGTCCTGGTGGACGCCGACTGGGTCCAGGCCCGTATCGACGACCCCAAGACGGTCATCGTCGAGGTGGACGAGGACACCTCGGCCTACGACAAGAACCACATCAAGAACGCCATCCGGATCGACTGGAAGCAGGACCTCCAGGACCCGGTGCGCCGTGACTTCGTCGACCAGGCCGGCTTCGAGAAGCTCCTGTCGGAGAAGGGCATCGGCAACGACGACACGGTCGTCCTCTACGGCGGCAACAACAACTGGTTCGCGTCCTACGCCTACTGGTACTTCAAGCTCTACGGCCACCAGGACGTCAAGCTGCTCGACGGCGGCCGCAAGAAGTGGGAGCTCGACTCCCGCGACCTGGTCGCCGAGGTGCCGACCCGCGCGCAGACCGAGTACAAGGCCAAGCCGCAGGACACCGCCATCCGTGCCTTCCGCGACGAGGTCGTGGACGCCATCGGCTCGCTGAACCTGGTCGACGTGCGCTCCCCCGACGAGTTCTCCGGCAAGCTGCTCGCCCCGGCCCACCTCCCGCAGGAGCAGTCGCAGCGTCCGGGCCACGTCCCGAGCGCCCGCAACATCCCGTGGTCGAAGTCGGCCAACGACGACGGCACCTTCCGGTCCGACGACGAGCTCAAGGAGATCTACGAGGGCGCGGGCGTGGACCTGTCGAAGGACACCATCGCCTACTGCCGCATCGGTGAGCGCTCCGCTCACACCTGGTTCGTCCTGCACGAGCTCCTGGGCCAGACCAACGTCAAGAACTACGACGGCTCCTGGACCGAGTACGGCTCGCTGGTCGGCGTGCCGGTCGAGCTCGGCTCCGACAGCTGACCCCTCTCCCCCGAACGTAAGGACAGACATCCATGTGTGGAGCCAAGGTCGGCGGCCCCGACGCCTCGACGATCAAGCCTGGTGAGACCACGATCCAGGGTTCGGTGACCCGCGACGGCGAGCCCGTCGCCGGTTACGTCCGGCTGCTGGACAGCACCGGCGAGTTCACCGCCGAGGTCCCCACCTCCGCGACCGGGCAGTTCCGCTTCTACGCCGCGGAGGGCACATGGACGCTGCGCGCCCTGGTTCCCGGCGGCACCGCGGACCGCACCGTCGTCGCCCAGAAGGGCGGGCTGGCGGAGGTCGCCATCGCCGTCTGACGCGCCGCTACGACGCGTCGTGACTCACGGCCGGAGGGCCGCACCCCGGGGTTGGACGCCTCGGCGGGGTGCGGCCCTCCGTCTGTCGGTGCGGTCCTTCGTCTGTCGGTGCGGCGGTCCCGGACGTACGCTGGACATATGTACGCGCGACGCCGCCACGCATACTTCTTCCTGATGGGCGCGTGTCTGACGCTCTTCATCTCGGCGTGGGCCTTTGTGCGCCTGTGGTCCGTCCCCGCCGCGGTCGCGATGTGCATCGTCGCCATGGTGATCCCGCCCCTGGCGGCGATCGTCGCCAATCGCCGGGGCCCGGACGACCGGTGGTGGGACGAATCGGGTGACGAGGAGTCCGACCGGTGGTGGCGGGAGCTGGACGAGCACAACCACCGGCATTGACCTCGGGCCAACCACGGGCCCAACGTCCGAAACCGGGGCCTCGCCCCAGACCCCGGGGTCCCAGGGCGAAGCCCCTGGTTCGGACGCCGCCTAGTACACGAGCGCCTGGACGCCGTCCGGCATGATCTCGCTCACGAAGACCTGAGCGCCCGCGATCCGGGCCCCCTCGATCAGATCCCTCTCCTCGATCTCCCGGCGCGCGGCGCACTGTGTGCACACCGTGATCGTTCCGCCGCCCGTAAGGATGCCGTCGATCAGATCCGGAAGCGGCGCGGCATGCGGAAGCTCGAACTCCGCGGCCCGGCCCGGCAGCGCGAACCACGTCGACTCCCCGGTCAGCCAGAGCGAGACCTCGACCCCGCTCGCCGCGGCCACCGCCGCCACCGTGAACGCCTGGGAGCACCGCTCGGGAGCGTCCGCACCCGCCGTCACCTTGATCACCAGCTTCTTCGCCATGCGTCAACCTTAGGCTCGGCACCCGGGGGCCCGGCGCCGCACGGCCACCTGTCTCCACCGGCCGTCCCGGCGGCGACTAGACTCGGTGCCGTCCATCATCTGTTCCGAGGAGCGCGCTCGTGCTTGAGGCAGTCTTCACCACCCTGATGATCCTGGTCGCCGTGGCCACGCTCGGCTTCGCCGCGCTGACCTGGAAGAAGCTGTACCAGGGCCAGCGCTGAACCGCTCCCGCCCCGCCATCACGGCTCGACTCTCGACAGATCGCCTGAATTCATGATCCAGATTCCGTCCGACCTCCACCCGGACCTCGTGCCGCTCGCCTTCCTCCTGGGCAACTGGGAAGGGGCCGGCGTCTCGGACTTCCCCGGCGCCGAGAAGTGCAACTTCGGCCAGGAGGCCACCTTCACGCACGACGGCCGTGACTTCATCGAGTACATCTCGCACACCTGGGTGCTGGACTCCGAGGGCAAGAAGGTCCGCCCCCTGGAGACCGAATCCGGCTACTGGCGGATCGACAAGGACCGTAAGGTCGAGGTCGTGATGAGCCGGGACCAGGGCATCATCGAGGTCTGGTACGGCGAGCTCGCGGAGGGCAAGCCGCAGATCGACCTGGCGACGGACGCGGTGGCGCGCACCGCCCACGCGGCCCCGTACTCGGGCGGCAAGCGGCTGTACGGCTACGTCAACAGCGATCTAATGTGGGTCGGCGAGAAGGCCACCCCCGAGGTCGAGCTGCGCCCGTACATGTCCGCGCATCTGAAGAAGGTCGTGGACCCCCGGGAGTGGGCCAAGGACCTCAAGGACCTGCCGGACGACGGGATCGCCTTCTTCCGCTGAGGGCCCCCGACTCGCGCTTTCCGCTCTCCGCCGAGCCGGGCTCTGCCGTGCCGCGTCCGGTTCTCCCCCTGCGCGTCCGGCCGGTCACCGCGGGCCCGCCTACACTTGCACCGTGGCGACCACCGACTGGAAGAGCGATCTGCGGGAGCGCGGCTACCGTCTGACCCCGCAGCGCCAGCTCGTGCTCGAAGCCGTCGATCATCTGGAGCACGCCACTCCGGACGAGATCCTCACCGAGGTGCGCCGCACCGCGAGCGGCGTCAACATCTCCACGGTCTACCGCACGCTGGAGCTGCTGGAGGAGCTGGGCCTGGTCAGCCATGCCCATCTCGGCCACGGCGCCCCCACGTACCACCTGGCCGACCGGCACCATCACATCCATATGGTGTGCCGGGACTGCACGGATGTGATCGAGGCCGATGTCTCCGTGGCCGACGCCTTCACCCGGCAGCTCCGGGCGGACTTCGGCTTCGACACCGATCTGAAGCACTTCGCGATCTTCGGCCGGTGTGCCTCCTGCTCCGCCCGGCAGCGCGCCGGAGAGGCCGGTGGAGACCCCGGACAGCTTGGCGGGGACGGCGCCGAAAACCGCTCCGGTGAGGGCCGAGCCCGCAGGTCGTAGGCTGAGTTCATGAAGAGCCCTTTGCTGTCGCTGCCCGGCGCCGTCCCCGGCGAGGGCCCCGACGAAGGCGTCGCCGCCCACTACGGCGACCTGTTCCGCGAGCAGCGTGCGCTCGCCGACGGCACCGGCTTCGTGGACCTCTCGCACCGCGGAGTGGTCACGGTGACCGGTGCCGACCGACTCAGCTGGCTGCATCTGCTGCTCACCCAGCACGTCAGCGACCTTCCGCCGGGCCAGGCCACCGAAGCCCTGATCCTCTCCGCCCACGGCCACATCGAACACGCGCTCTACCTCGTCGACGACGGCGAAACCACCTGGGCCCATGTGGAGCCCAACAGCCAGGGCGAGCTGATCGCCTACCTGGAGAGCATGAAGTTCTTCTACCGGGTGGACATCGCGGACCGCACCGACGAGTACGCGGTCGTCCACCTCCCGGCGGGCAGCATCACCGAGGCCCCCGAGGACTCCGTCGTCCGCGAGACCCCGCACGGCCGGGACCTCTTCCTGCCGCGTGAACGCCTTACCGCCTTCGCCGAGGGGAACGGCCCGCCGATCGGAGTGCTGGCGTACGAGGCGCTGCGGGTCGAGGCCCACCGGCCGCGGATCGGCCTGGAGACCGACCACCGCACCATCCCGCACGAGCTGGGCTGGATCGGCTCCGCCGTCCATCTCCAGAAGGGCTGCTACCGCGGCCAGGAGACCGTCGCCCGGGTACAGAACCTGGGGAAGCCACCGCGCCGACTGGTCTTCCTCCACCTCGACGGCAGCGAGGTGACGCTGCCGTCCCACGGCGCGCCCATACGGCTGGCCTCGGAGGGCGAGGAGGGCCGCCAGCTGGGATTCATCACCTCCTCGGCCCGCCACCACGAACTGGGGCCGATCGCGCTCGCGCTGGTCAAGCGCAATGTGCCGGTGGACGCGAACCTGATCGCGGACTCCACGGCCGCCGCACAGGAGACGGTCGTGGAGCCGTGAACCCCCTGCCGGTCCGCCGGACCCCGCGGTTCGGCTAGACCTCGACGAGCACCGTGAACGGGCCGTCGTTCGTGAGCGAGACCTTCATGGCCGCTCCGAACCGGCCCGTTTCCACGTGTGCGCCCAGCTTCCGCAGCTGGGCCACCACCTCGTCCACGAGCGGTTCGGCGACCCCGCCGGGCGCCGCCGCGTTCCAGGTGGGACGGCGCCCCTTACGGGCGTCGCCGTAAAGCGTGAACTGGCTGATGACCAGCAGCGGAGCGGCCAGATCCGAGCAGGACCTCTCGTCGTGGAGCATCCTTACGGACCACAGCTTGCGAGCGAGCTGGGCCGCCTTCTCCGGGGTGTCGTCATGTGTCACCCCGACCAGTACGCACAGCCCCTCACCGACGATCTCGCCGACCGTCTCGCCGTCCACGACGACGCTCGCCCCGTCCACTCTCTGTACCACAGCACGCATGGCGACCATCATGCCGTGCGTCCATCCGGGGCCGATCGGGTGGAGAGCCGCTGCACAGGGAGCATCACTGGTGGCACGATGCGTGCAGGCGGTGCAGGCGGGCAGGAACTGCGGGAACGACGCATCGCTGGAGGGGACGGACATCAATGACCACATCGGGCACCGGCCAGCCCATGGCCACCGAGGGCCTGCTGCCACCACGGCCGCCGAGCCAGCGCGGCGGGCGGCTGGCCGACTCCGCCGCCGTGACGGCGCCGGCCGTGACGTCCACGTCGGCGGCGGCGAGCGATCTGAACGCTCTGCGGCTGCCGGAGCTGCGGGCGCTGCGCCGCTCTGCACAGCGCGAGGAGGCGGATCTCAGCTATCTGCGCAGACTGCTCCAGGGGCGGATCGACATCCTCCGCGCCGAGCTGGGCCACCGCCGTGACCCGGCGCCCGCGGCGGCCGCGGCCCAGCCGCCCGCCGCGCTGGTGGACCGGCTGCCGGAGATTCTCGCGGATCTCCCCTCACGGCACCGCTCCTCGGCCCGGCATGTCACGCTCGGGACGCCACAGGACGCGGAGTACGAGCGGCTGGCCGAGGAGATGCTGGCCGAGGTGGGCCTGTCCGATCTGCGGGCCCGTACGGACGAGGAGCTGCACGGCGCGATGGCCCGCCTCGTCAGCCATGAGCAGCAGGTGTCGCGGCGGCGGCAGGAGCTGCAGCGCACGGCGGACGGCTGCAGCGCGGAGATCGCCCGCCGGTACCGCGAGGGAGAGGCACAGGTGGACGACCTGCTGGCGTAGGCCCTGTCCGGCGGATCTTCGCGGGCCCGCGACGCCTGGCACGGCGCCCCCAGCTACCGCTGGGAGGTGCCCCCGGCCGCGTTGTCGGGATCGTCCGAGTACAACCCGGTACGAGGACGACCCTCCGCCTTGCGATGCTCCCCCAGCCACCGCTGGGAGGTGCCCCCTACACCAGACGCCGCGGGCCCCGCGGCGTCAGCCGCTGATGTCACAGGCGCGAAGATCCACCGGACAGGGCCTAGGCGGCGACGGGCTGCTCGCGGGGTGCTCGCCGAGCCATCCACAGGGCGCGGTGTGATGAAAAGACCTGGTCCGAGGGCTGTGGAAATCGGCGTGCGGCATGTGGCGGCCGACGCTTAGCGTGTGCGCATGGCCCTCGAACTCCGCACTCCACTCGCCGATTCCGACCTCCCCAACTGGACCATCGCGCTCAACACCGGCTTTCTGCGTCCGCCGGAGGCGCCGAAGGAGGAGGTGGAGGTGCGGCGGGAGCAGATCGATCTGTCCCGTACGCAGGGGGTCTTCGACGGGGACCGCTGCGTGGCCACCTTCCGCAGCTTCGCACAGCGGCTGACGGCGGTGGGTGGGGCGGATGTCCCGGCCGACGCGATCAGCAATGTCGCGGTGTCGGCCACCCACCGCCGCCGGGGCCTGCTGAGCCGGATGATGGAGCACGATCTGCGCGCCGCCAAGGAGCGGGGCGAGGCGGTGGCCACCCTGATCGCGGCCGAGTACCCGATCTACGGGCGGTACGGCTTCGGACCAGCCACCTGGATCACCGAATGGCAGGTGGACGTCCCCCGGGCCGGGCTCGACCCGCGCCACTCGGCTCCGGTGGACGGCGGCCGGGTCGACTTCGCCGACGCCGACGAGGTGCGGAAGCTGGGCCCCGCCCTGCATGAGCGGCTGCGCGCCGAGCAGCACGGCGCCATTGACCGCCCGGACCTCTGGTGGCGGATCAACACCGGTCAGCGGCAGTTCCCCAACCGCCCCTGGACCGAGCCGTTCTATGTGCTCTACCGCTCCCCCGACGGCTCGGTGGACGGACTGCTCGCCTATACGGCGGACGACCGCTGGGAGGGCAACAAACGGCCGCACAACACCGCCACCGTGCTCGAGCTGATCGGAGTCACCCCGGCCGCCGAGCGGGCGCTGTGGCATTTCCTGCTCTCGGTCGACTGGGTGACCCGGGTCAACACCGGCCGGCGCGCCCCCGACGATCTGCTTCCGCTGCTGCTCGGCGATCCCCGCGCGGCCCAGGTCACCATGCATGCCGACTGGCTGTGGCTGCGCCCGCTGGATGTGCCCCAGCTGCTGGAGAGCCGTACATACCCGGCCGAGGGCTCGCTGGTGCTCGAGCTGCGCGACGCCGCCGGGCTGGCCGGGGGCCGCTACTTCCTGGAGGCGGGCCCCGACGGCGCGGCGTGTGCGACCACGGGCCGTCCGGCCGATCTGACCATGGACATCGGCGAGTTGAGCCCTCTGTGGCTGGGCGACGAGTCGGCGGTCCGGCTCGCCTCACTGGGCCGGATAGCCGAGGAGCGCCAGGGCGCCGCGGCGCTGGCGGACCGGCTGCTGCGGACCCCGCGCCGCCCCTGGTGCCCCGATGGCTTCTGAGGCGCCCGGAGCTCAGCAGCTGGACTTGAGCAGCCGGCGGGCACCCGTCCCCTGCTCGCCCAGCCGGTCGTAGGGGTTCGCCAGCGCGCACTTGTCGATCGACAGACAGCCGCAGCCGATGCAGTCGGTGAGGTGGTCGCGGAGGTTCTCCAGCTGTTCGATGCGCTCGTTGAGGTCCGCGTGCCAGCACTCCGAGATCCGGGCCCAGTCCTCCTTGGTGAGGACGTGATCCTCGGGGAAGAGCCCGAGGACCTCCCGGATCCTCGCCAGCGGGATGCCGACGCGCTGCGAGGAGCGGACGAAGGCCACGCGGCGGAGGGTGTCGCGGGTGTAGCGGCGCTGATTGCCGGAGGTCCGGCGGCTGTGGATCAGCCCCTCCCGCTCATAGAAGCGCAGCGCGGAGGCGGGCACCCCACTGCGCTGCGCGAGATCGCCGACCGTGAGCTCATGGGTCTTCCAGGTCAGTTGCGTCATAGTGCCGAGGGTAGCTTGACTTCAACCTTTGTTTAAGTCCGAGGCTCGTCCCATGACGACAGACACCGCCGTCCTGACGGCAACCACCACGCCCGCATTCGCTACCGGACCCGACTCCCCCATTCGCCTCGCCATCATCATCGGCAGCACCCGCGACGGCCGCTTCGGGCCGAAGGTCGCGGACTGGTTCGCCGGTCATGCGACGCTCCGCTCCGATATGGCCGTCGACGTCGTGGACCTGGCCGAGACCCCGCTGCCCACGGCCCTCACCCACCGGCCCGGCCCCGAGGAGGTCGCGGCCCTGGAGGCCGTGACGCCCCGGCTGGACGCGGCCGACGCGTTCACCGTGGTGACGCCCGAGTACAACCACAGCTACCCCGCCTCCCTGAAGAACGCGATCGACTGGCACTTCACCCAGTGGCAGGCCAAGCCGGTCGGCTTTGTCTCCTACGGCGGCATCTCCGGGGGCCTGCGCGCGGTCGAGCATCTGCGGCCGGTCTTCGCCGAGGTCCACGCCGTGACCGTCCGGGACACGGTCAGCTTCCACAACGCGGGCGGGCTCTTCGGGGAGGACGGTCGGCTGAAGGACCCCGAGGGCCCGGACACCGCCGCCGGGGCGATGCTCGACCAGCTCACCTGGTGGGCGCGGGCCCTGCGCACCGCCCGCACCACCCACCCGTACGGCAGCTGATCCGCCCGGCGGCGCCCCCCCCCCGTGTCCGCCCCCCCCGGCGCGGCGCGCCGCGGCGCCGACCTCCCCGGGGCCGACCGCCCAGGGGCAGACACCCGCCGCTCGGAC
>NZ_JBHYVB010000100.1:0-13909 GCF_042750115.1 Streptomyces sp. NPDC059455 | reverse complement strand
CCCTGCCCCCCGCCCCCCCCCCCCCCCTGTCGGCCGGCTGCGCGCCGGGGGGCCCCCCCCCCCGGTGGCGGGCGCGCCCGGGAGCGCGGCTCAGCGGCTCGGACTGCCGCGGCTCGGACGGCCATGGCTCAGACAGCCGCGGCTCGGACTGCCACGGCTCAGACAGCCGCGGTTCAGCCGGTGCGGCGGCGGAAGAGCACGCCCGACAGCCCGGCCGCCACCGCCAGGATTCCGCCGCACCAGACCAGGGCCTGCCAGGCGCCATCGCCGACCGGCCGGTCCAGCAGCAGCCCCCGCAGGGCCTCGATGACCGGGGTGACGGGCTGGTGCTCCGCGAAGCCGTGCAGCCAGCCCGGCATGGTGTCGATGGGCACGAACGCACTGCTGGGATACGGCAGGAACATCATCAGGAAGGTGAATCCGCCGGCCGCCTCCGGCGACCTGGCGATCAGGCCGAAGCAGGCCGAGAGCCAGGAGATCGCGAGGATGAACATCAGCAGGATCCCGGCCACGGCCAGCCAGTCGAGCGGACCGGCGGCCGGGCGGAAGCCGATGAGGAAGGCCACCCCGAAGACGATCGCGGTCGCGACCGTGTTGCGCAGCACGCTCGCGGCCACATGGCCCGCCAGGATCGGGGTGCCGCCGATGTCCAGCGACCGGAAGCGGTCGATGATGCCGCCGGCCATGTCATTGGTGACGGTGACCGCCGTATTGGCCGAGCCGAAGCCCGCGCACAGCAGCATCACCCCGGGGACGACATAGGTGACGTACTCGGTGCCGGTGTGGATGGCACCGCCGAAGAAGTAGACGAAGACCAGCATCAGCATGATCGGCAGCAGCATGGCGGTGAGCACCGCGTCGAGATTGCGTCTGCTCAGCCGGATGGTGCGGCCGGTCAGAACGATCGCGTCAGACACCGGCCGTCTCCTTCTCGCCCGCGGCGCTACGGCTTTCGCCCTCGCCGGTACGGCTCCCGCCCCCGGCGTCATGGCCGGTCAGGGTCATGAAGACATCGTCGAGCGTGGCGCTGTGCACGGTGAAGCGGTCCACGGCGCGGCGCCCGGGGTCGATCTCGTCGAGCAGGGCCCGCACATGGGCGGCGCTGCCGTCCGTCGCGACGCCCAGCGTCAGCCGGTCGGCGTCGCTCCGGACAAGCCGTACGCCGAGGTGGCGCGCGACCGACTCGTACGCCGCGACATCGCCGAGCACGAGGTCCAGCCGCTGCCCGGCCACGCGTTCCTTGAGCTCGGCCGGGCTGCCCTCGGCCACCACCCGGCCGCCGTCCACCACGGCGACGCGATCGGCGAGTTGGTCGGCCTCCTCCAGGTACTGGGTGGTGAGGAAGACCGTCACCCCGTCCGTCACCAGTCCCTTGACCACCTCCCACATGGTCTGTCGGCTGCGCGGGTCGAGTCCGGTGGTCGGCTCGTCGAGGAAGATCACCTCGGGTCGGCCGACCAGGCCCGCGGCGAGGTCGAGTCGGCGGCGCATCCCGCCCGAGTAGGTGCCCACGGTGCGGCGGGCGGCGCCGGTGAGGTCGAAGCGTTCGAGCAGTTCGTGTGCGCGGCCGCGGGCCTCGGCACGGCCGAGCCGGGTCAGCCGCCCCATCATCCGCAGGTTCTCCTCGCCGGTCTGCATCTCGTCCACCGCGGCGTACTGCCCGGTGAGGCTGATGGCGCGGCGGACCCGGCGGCGTTCGGCGACGACGTCGAAGCCCGCGACGCGGGCCCGCCCGGCGTCCGGTGGCGTCAGCGTGGCCAGGATCCGCACGGTCGTGGTCTTGCCCGCCCCGTTGGGTCCGAGCAGCGCGAAGACGCTGCCGGGCGCAACCGACAGATCGACGCCGCTGAGCACCCTCACCGCCCCGTAGGACTTCTCGAGGCCGCTCGCCTCGATGGCTGGTCGATGGGCCATGATTCCCCCCGCTCCCCTTTCTGCGTATGTCATACGCACCACTGCGTAGGGTATACACAACTCTAGGATGGCGGTCAATCGAGCCACCATCAGCGCACGTACGTACGGAGGGCCCCGAGGCCATGGCCACCGAGGACAGCGGCACCGGCCTGCCGGCGAGCATCGAGGCCGCCTGGGGACTGCGGGAACGCCCGGGCAAGGGGCCCCGCCCCGGCCTGACCCTGGGCCGGATCGTGGACGCCGCCGTGGGCATCGCGTCGGCGGACGGCCTCGGCGCGGTCTCCATGAGCCGGGTCGCGGCCGAGCTGGGCGTCTCCACGATGTCCCTGTACCGCTATGTCTCGGCCAAGGACGAGCTGCTGACGCTGATGGAGGACGCGGCCTACGGCCCACCGCCGCCCGGCGAACCGGTGGCGGACTGGCGGGCCGGGTTCACCGACTGGGCCTGGGCGGTGCGCAGCGCCTTCGCCCGCCATCCGTGGGTGGTGAACGTCCCGATCAGCACCCCGCCCTCGACACCCAACTCGGTGGCCTGGATGGAGCGCGGACTGGACTGTCTGCGCCGCACCAGCCTCAGCGAGGGCGAGAAGATCTCCGTGCTGATGCTGGTCAGCGGCTTCGTCCGGAACGAGGCGCGGATGACCTTCGACATCCTGGCGGCCCACCGGCGCAAGGGGCAGAGCCTCGAGTCCTCGATGGCGTCCTGGGCCAAGCTGCTGGAGAAGCTGACCGACGCCGAGCGCTTCCCGGCGGTGACGGCGGCGCTGCGGACGGGGGAACTCGAGACCCCGGGCGGCCCCGACGACGAGTTCGTCTTCGGCCTGGAGCGGATCCTCGACGGCGTCGAGGCGCTGATCAGCGCGCGGAGCTGACCGACCGGATCCTCGCGATCGGCACGCCCACGGGACTGGTCAAACGCCCATCGGACTGGCTCACATGCCCATGGGGCTGGTCCGCACGCCCACCGGGCTGGCCAGATTCTTGCACATCCTGGCCATCCGGCCACTCGTCGGTCCCGGGGCCGGTTTCCGAGCATGGTGGGCATGAACGTGCTGTGGATATTCGCCCATCCCGAACAGCGCTCCCTCAGCGGGGCGTTGCGCGACGAGGGGCTGCGCGCCCTGCGCGAGGCGGGCCATGAGTACCGGCTGTCCGATCTCTACGCGATGCGCTGGAACCCCGTGGTGGACGGCGCCGACTTCCGGCAGGACGCGGACGAACGCCTCATCGTCGGGGCCGCCTCGCGGCGCGCCCATGACGCGGGGACGCTCAGCGAGGACATCCGCGCCGAGCAGGAGAAGATCGCCTGGGCCGATGCGCTGGTCGTGCAGTTCCCGCTGTGGTGGTACGGGATGCCCGCCATCCTCAAGGGCTGGTTCGACCGCGTCTTCGTCAAGGGCTTCGCCTACGGGGTCATCGGGCCGGACGGCCGCACCCTGCGCTACGGGGACGGAAAGCTGGCCGGTAAGCGCGCCATGGTGGTGCTCACCGCCGGGGCGCCCGAGGCCACCATGGGGCCGCGCGGTGTCAACGGCGAGCTCGGCGATCTGCTGTTCCCGCTGCACCACGGCACCTTCTGGTACAGCGGGATGTCCGTGCTGCCGCCGTATGTGGTGTACGGCGCGGACCGGGTCCCGCCCGAGGTGTACGAAACCCATGCCGCCGAGCTGCGGAAGCGGCTGGCCGCCCTGCCGACCGAGGAGCCGATTCCGTTCCGCCGTCAGAACGGCGGGGACTACGACGAGCGCCTGGTGCTCCGCCCCGACCTCCTGCCGGGCCGCACCGGCCTCTCCGTGCACTACACGCAACCCCGCACCCCGGCCGCCGAAGACACCCAGGGCGCCCAGGACACCCAGGGCACCCAGGGCACCCAGACCGCCGTGAACGGCTAAGCGGGCGGCCACAGCTCCAGCCGCCAGTCGTTGCACCGCATCATCGTCCCCACCGGATACTCGAACTCACACTCGCCGAGCAGCGTGAACCCGGCCTTGCGGCACACCCCGTTCGACGCGGGGTGGCCGACGGACGGATACGCGTGCAGATACCGATGGGTCCGCTGCGCCGCGGCCGCCCGCGCCACCTCCCTCGCGGCCGCGGCCGCGATCCCCCGCCCCTGGAACGGCGGCAGCACGGCCCAGCCGGTCTCGTACACCGACTCGCCCCGCCACTCCCGCTCCCAGTGCCCGATGCTGCCGGCCGTCTCGTCCCCCGCGTCCGCCTCGTCCCCCTCCAGCAGCACGACCCGGTACATCCGCCCGGCGCCCGGCCCGGTCAGCTCGGCATACCGCCGGTGGCGGACCAGGATCTTCTCCTCGCTCTCCGGTCCGCCCAGGTGGCTCGTCATCTCCGGGCTGTTGACGCGGCGCAGCAGCTCGAGGCAGAGCGCGCTGTCCTCCCACGGCTCGAGCCGCACCCGCACCCCGCTCGCCCCACCGGACATGCGCCACCTCCCGCCGTCGGCGCACCCTGCGCCCGCCGTCCGTTCATTCGACCACGGGGGTACGACAACGGCCTCGCGCCCAGGTCACGGCCCGTCCCGCCCATTCGCCCGGCCCGCCCATCCCACCCGGCGTCAGCCCGCCGACGCCACCGGCTCCAGCAGCGCCATGTCGTCCTCGTCGAGGGCGATCCGCGCCGCCGCCATGTTCTCCTCGAGGTGGGCCAGTGAGCTGGTGCCGGGGATCTGGATGATCGCGGACGAGCGGGCCAGCCCCCAGGCGAGGGCGATCTGATGCGCGGTCGCGCCATGCCGCTCCGCGACCGTCCGCAGGTTCTCGTTCTCCAGGCCGGTGTGGCCGCCGCCCAGCGCGAAGAACGGCATATAGGCGATCCCGGCCGCGGCGCACTCGTCCACCAGCGCCCCATCCGCCTGATCGAGCACCCCGAACCGATTCTGCACCGCCGTGACGGGCGCGATCGCGCGGGCCTCGGCGAGCTGCTCGGCGCTCACATTGCTCACCCCGAGCTCCCGTACCAGCCCCTCCTCCCGGAGTGCGGCCAGCGCGCCGAACCGCTCCCCGATCGGCACCCCGCCCACCGCCTTCAGCCGCCCCACCCGCAGATAGACCAGGTCGAGCGCGTCCACGCCCAGCTGCCGCAGGTTCTCGTCCACCAGCCCCCGCAGCTGCTCCGGCCGCGCCTCGGCGTACATCTCCCCGGTCGCGGTGCGCAGCGGCCCGATCTTGGTGGCGATGGTGAGGTGCTCGGGGTACGGGTGCAGGGCCTCGCGCAGGATGTCGTTGGCCCGCTCGGCGGCCGAGAAGTAGAAGGCGGCGGTGTCGATATGACGGACGCCCAGCTCCACGGCGCGCCGTGCGACCGCCACGGCCGTGGCCCGCTCGACGACGGGACCGCCCCACCGCCCCGGCAGCTGCATGGCCCCGAAGCCCAGCCGATCGGCCGGTGAGGATGGGTACGACGATGCGAACAAGGATGCGAACAAGGACGAGAAAGATGAGGTCATGGGGCAGCATGCGCACCTTTTCGCCCCGACCACAAGATCAGCCCCACAAGATCAGCTCAGCCCGGCGAGACCGGACCGGCCCGGCAGGATCAGCTCAGCCCGACGCCCGCTTCAGCAGCAGCGTCCGCTCACGGGCGTTACGGGTCAGCGCCGCCGCGCGGGCGAACTCCGCCCTGGCCTCCGCATGCCGCCCCAGCCGCTCCAGCAGATCCCCACGGACGCTCGGCAGCAGGTGGTAGTCCTTGAGGGCCGGTTCCTCCGCCAGCGCCTCGACCAGTTTCAGGCCCGCCGCGGGCCCTTCCGCCATCGCGACGGCGACCGCCCGGTTGAGCTCCACCACCGGGGACGGGGTCAGGGCCATCAGCCGGCCGTAGAGGGCGGCGATGGCCGTCCAGTCGGTGTCCTCGTAGCGGATCGCCCGTGCGTGGCAGGCGGCGATGGCGGCCTGGAGGGAGTACGGACCCTGGCCCGCCCGCTGCAGCGCCTCGACGCCCCGGCGGATGAGCAGGCGGTTCCACTTGGTGCGGTTCTGGTCGGCGAGCAGCACCGGCTCACCGCCGGGGCCGGTACGCGCCGCGATCCGGGAGGACTGGAACTCCAGCAGCGAGACCAGGCCGTGCGCTTCGGGCTCCTGGGGCAGCAGCCCCGCCAGCACCCGGGCCAGGCGCAGCGCGTCCTCGCACAGGGCCGGGCGCACCAGGTCGTCGCCCGCGGTCGCGGAGTAGCCCTCGTTGAAGACGAGGTAGATGACCTCCAGGACCGAGGTGAGCCGGGCGGTCCGGTCGGCGCCGTACGGCACCTCGAAGGGGACCTCGGCCTTGGCGAGGGTCCGCTTGGCCCGGACGATGCGCTGGGCGACCGTGGGCTCCGGAACCAGGAACGCGCGGGCGATCTCCTCGGTCGTCAGCCCGCCCAGCAGCCGCAGGGTGAGCGCGACCCGGGCCTGGGTGGACAGCACGGGATGGCACGCGGTGAAGATCAGCCGCAGCAGATCGTCGTCGATGTCCTCGGCGGTCCGGGCGAGATCCGCCGGGTCGGGCGGTGAGACATCCTCCAGGGCCCGCCCGACCTCCGCCAGCTTGCGTGCGTAGGTCTCCTTACGGCGTACGAGATCGATCGCACGGTGCTTGGCGGTGGCCATGAGCCAGGCACCCGGATTGTCCGGCACACCCGACTCCGGCCACCGCTCCAGCGCGGTGACCAGGGCGTCCTGCGCGAGTTCCTCGGCCAGCCCGACGTCCCGCACGATGCGGGCGACGCCTGCGATGATCCGCGCGGACTCGATCCTGAAGACCGTTTCGACCGTTCTGGCGATGTCAGCCGTTTCGCCGCTCCGGGCGCTTTCAGCCGCTTTCGCCGCATTGGCCGGTCTTGCTGCCGTCACGGCCACCATCAGAGCAGCCGTAAGGGGACGGAGCAAGCATTACCGACTCAGGGCTCGACAACCTCACGGACCTCACAGGTGATCGTCCAGAACTCCTCATGGACCCGCAGGAACCGCTTGGTCCACTCCAGGGCCTCGGCCTTGTCCTTGGCCTGGAGCAGGGCGTAGCCGCCGATGACCTCCTTGCTCTCGGTGAAGGGGCCGTCGGTGCAGCTGATCTTTCCGCCGGACCAGGTGACCCGGGTGCCGTCGGAGGTCGGGGTGAGCCCGGCCGTGTCCAGCATGACCCCGGCCTTGGTCATCTCCTCGATCAGCTCACCCATCCGCTCCATGAGCTCGGGGCTGGGGCCCTCGGCGGGGGCGTTCTGCTCATCGACGCGGATCATCGACAGATAGCGCGGCATGGTGACTCCTTGCGAAACGAGATCGAGATTTCGGAGCGGAGGCCGGGTGCTTCCCCCGCCTCTCACCCCTGCGTCGAACGGACACCGCCCGGATCGACAGACCTCACGAAATTTTTTGGCAGGGTCGCACCGGCGGGGTCGCGCCGACCGGGTCACATCGACCGGCCCGCATGACACGCGCCACTATTGCAAGCAAATGCTTGCAATAGTTAGCACGCCTGTTGCAGCATCGAGGCATGGCATCACTCAACGTCGGCAACCTCGGCGGGTTCCTGCGCGAGCAGCGGCGCAGTGCGCAGCTGTCGCTGCGGCAGCTGGCCGATGCGGCCGGGGTGTCCAATCCGTACCTCAGCCAGATCGAGCGCGGGCTGCGCAAGCCGAGCGCCGAGATCCTGCAGCAGCTGGCGAAGGCGCTGCGGATATCCGCCGAGACCCTGTACGTACAGGCGGGGATCCTCGATGAGCGGGACCGCGACGAGACCGAGGTGCGCAGCGTGATACTCGCCGACCCCTCGATCAACGAGCGGCAGAAGCAGGTCCTGCTGCAGATCTACGAGTCCTTCCGCAAGGAGAACGGGCTCCAGACCGCCTCGGACGACGCCTCCGACACCCCCGACACCGGCGCCGATGTCGCCGCACCCTCGAACTGATCCGGGAGGACCATCACCATGGCTATCACCGACGACGTACGCAAGACCCTCACCGACCCGACCCCGCTGTACTTCATGGCGGGCACGGCCGACATCGCCGCCCAGAAGCTCAAGGAGGTGCCGTCGTTCGTCGAGAAGATCGTCGCGGAGGCCCCGGAGCGCCTGAACGCGGTGCGCAACACCGACCCCAAGGTCATGCAGGAGCGGGTCTCCCAGCAGGCCAAGGGCGCCCAGGACAAGCTCACCGAGATGCTGGGCACGATCGACACCGACATCAAGCGGCTGCGCGACACGGCGCAGGACCTCGCCCTGCAGGGTGTGGGCCGGGCCGCCGAGCTCGCCGTGAAGGCGCGGGAGCGGTACGACGAGGTGGCCGAGCACGGCCAGGAGGTCGTGCGGAACTGGCGCGGCGAGGCGGCCGACGAGGTCGTCGACATCGCCGACGCGATCGAGCCCAAGGGGGAGCGGGACGGCCACGCCGCCCGGTCCAAGGCGCCGTCGCACTCGGTCGCCATGGACTCGTCCAAGGAGGCCCCGAAGTCCCCGGCCAAGCCGGCCACCCCGGCCGCGTCGAGCGGTTCCGGCCACTCGGGCGCTCAGACGTCCGCGGCCTCGTCGGCCGCCCAGGCCAAGAAGGCCCCGGCCCGCGGAAACAAGCCCGCCACCGCCGCCAAGAAGCCGGAGCCGAAGTCGGCCGGCTGACGCGTACGCGCGACGCGCACGTCCACGACCGGGCCGAGTACGCCGGGTATACCCTGCGTGCCCGGCCCGGTGGGCGGGTACGGTGGCCCGCAGAGACGCTTCCCATACATATCTTCTAGGCGGTGGACGGCGTGCTGGTTGAAGGCTTCGGCAAGCTGATGTACTGGGTCTCCTGGGCCCTGCTCCTCTTCAGCCTCTTCGCCTTCGTCGACTCGGCGATCCGCCGGGAGGACGCGTATCGAGCGGCGGACAAGCAGACCAAGGCATTCTGGTTGATCATCCTCGGTCTCGCGGCCGCGGTGAACTTCTTCATGGGAATCCTGGACTTCCTGCCGATCATCGGGCTGATCGCGACGATCGTGTACATCGTCGACGTCCGGCCCGCGCTGCGGCAGGTCTCCGGCGGTGGCCGCCGCTGGCCGCGCGGCCGCGGCTCCAGCTCCGACGGCCCTTACGGACCCTTCAACGGCCGATAGCGGGCACGAGCGACCTCAACGGCCGATAGCGCGCATGAACGACCTCAACGACCGATAGCGCGCACGAGCGGCTTCATAAACGGCCTGCGGGCACGAGCGACCTCATCACGGGCCGCGGCCGGTCAGCCGCGGTCCAGCAGCAGCACCGCCAGATCGTCGGTGAGCTCCCCGCCGTTCAGCGACCGCACCTCGGTGACGGTCGCGTCCAGCAGTTCCTCACCGCGCCGTCCCTCCGCGACCTGGCGCGCCACGATCTCGACCATCCCCTCCTGGCCGAGCCGCTGCACCCCCTGCCCGACGCGGCCCTCGATCAGCCCGTCGGTGTACATCATCAGGCTCCACGCCCCGCCGAGCTCGACCTCGCGGCGCGGCCAGCGGGCGTTCGGCAGCAGGCCCAGCGCCGGGCCGTTCTCGTCGGTCGGCAGCAGCCGGGGCGCCATGCTCGGGCGGATCGCCAGCGGTGAGGGATGCCCGGCCAGGCACACCCCGGCCCGGCGGCCGTCCGGGGCGATGTCGACCGTGCACAGTGTGGCGAAGATCTCATCGTCGGCGCGTTCGTTCTCCAGCACCTGCTGAAGGGTGCCGAGTAGCTGATCGCCGCAGAGCCCGGCGAAGGTCAGGGCGCGCCAGGCGATGCGCAGCTCAACGCCGAGGGCGGCCTCGTCCGGGCCGTGGCCGCAGACGTCGCCGATCATCGCGTGGACCGTGCCGTCCGGGGTGCGGACGGTGTCGTAGAAGTCGCCGCCGAGCAGGGCGCGGCTGCGGCCGGGCCGGTAGCGGGCGGCGAAGCGCAGCCCCGAGCCGTCCAGCAGCGGGGTGGGCAGCAGTCCGCGCTCCAGCCGGGCGTTCTCCTGGGCGCGCAGCCGTGACTCGGTGAGCTGGCGCTGGGCGAGGTCGGAGCGTTTGCGCTCGACGGCGTAGCGGATGGCGCGGCTGAGGATCCGGCCGTCCAGCTCGCCGCGGAAGAGGTAGTCCTGGGCACCCACCCGCACCGCCTCGGCGGCGCGCTCGGCGTCGTCCTCCGCGGTGAGCACGAGGACGGCGTGCGAGGGCGCGAGCCTCAGCACCTCGCGCAGCGTGGCCAGCGAGTCCGCGCCGCCGTGGCACGGGCCCGGCAGGGCCAGGAGGATGCACTGCACCCCGTCGGTGAGCAGCCGGCTGGCCTCGGTGAGGTTGCGGGCCGTACGGATGCGGACCCGGTTACCCTCGGTGTCCAGCATCTCGGGAACGTTGAAGGCACCGGACGGATCGTCCTCGATCACCAGCAGGGTGAGCCCGTTGTCGGGCAGGGTGGCGGGACCGGCTGACTGGGCCGGAGCCTCCCGTTGCCTCGGCACGGGTACGGACATCGCTCGATTCCTTCCCTCCCCCCGAGGGCGCGCCCCGCCGACCGGTGGAGCGCTGTGGGATTCCGGGGTACGCACACCGACTGGTCGGTTTCAGCGACGTCGGGGCGCGGGTACCGGATACTGCCAGGTGACCTTAGCGCTAGGCGGCCGTTTCACGGAATGACCTCCAGGCACCGACTTTTGTCATATGCCGCACGTCATGCGGCACTTGGTGGCCCGGGAGACAATCCCGAGATGACGAACATCACGCTGGCGCTGGGCGACATCACCGAGCAGAGCGTCGACGCGGTCGTGAACGCGGCCAACTCCTCCCTGTTGGGAGGGGGTGGCGTCGACGGAGCCATCCATCGGCGGGGCGGATCCGACATTCTGGATGAATGCCGCGATCTGCGCGCATCCCACTACGGCAAGGGACTTCCGGCCGGCGAGGCGGTCGCCACCACGGCCGGCCGGCTGCCCGCCCGCTGGGTGATCCATACGGTCGGACCGGTCTTCTCCGCGGCCGAGGACCGCTCGGCCACCCTCGCCTCCTGCTACCGCGCGTCGCTGCGGGTCGCCGACGAACTGGGCGCCCGTACGGTGGCCTTCCCGGCCGTCTCCACGGGCGTTTACCGCTGGCCGCTCGACGACGCGGCCCGGATCGCGCTCACCACCGTGCGCGATACGGACACTTCGGTCACCGAGGCCCGTTTCGTCCTCTTCGACCAGCGCGCTTACGACGCCTTCGAGACGGCCCTGAACGAGCTGCCGCCGGCCTGAGCCCTTGGTGGCGCCGGCGTTACCTCGCGTCCGGCCGCACCACGCCCAGGATCGGCATCGAGCCCGCGCCCGCGACCGTCACCTGGCGGCCGGGGCGGGGGGCGTGGATCATCGCGCCGCTGCCCACATACATCGCCACATGGCTGGCGTCCCGGAAGTAGATGATCAGATCACCCGGGCGCATGTCCTTCACGCTCACCTTCGGCAGCAGCCGCCACTGCTCCTGCGAGGTCCGCGGGATCGCCCGGCCGGCCGCCGCCCACGCCCGCTGGGTCAGCCCCGAACAGTCATAGGTGTTCGGGCCCACCGCGCCCCACACATAGTCCTTGCCCAGCTGGTCCTTCGCGAAGTCGACCGCGCGCCCGCCCCTCGCGGTGGCGCCGCCGCCGAGGTCCCGCAGTATCCCGGTGTCCAGCCACTTCGCCTGCGCGCCACGGGCCTTGTCCTCCTCCAGCCGGCGCAACCGCTCCCGCTCGTCCTTCGCCAGCCGGGACTCCAGCCGCTGCGCCCGGGCCAGCTTGCGCAGGATCTCCTTCTTCGCGGCCGCCTTCTTCGCCCGGCTCCGGTCCAGCCGCTCCCACTCCTGGGAGGCCGACTCGGCGTAGCGGTCCAGCGCCACCTGGGTGCGCGCCAGACGGCCGATCAGACCGTGGGTCGCCTTCTCACCCTTGCGCGCGAGCGTGACGCCGTCGAGGAAGTCACCCGGGTCGCCGTTGAGGAACAGCCGCGCCTCCGCGGGCATCCCGCCGCCCCGGTACTGCGCACGGGCCATCGCCCCGGCCCGCTTGCGCAGTCCGGCCATCTCCTTCTGGGCCTTCACCACGGCTCGAGCGATCCTCAGGATGGACTTCTCCTGCAGGGCCTGTTTCTCCCGCGCCAGGTTGTACGCGTCGGTGGCGGACTCCGCCTTGCGGTAGAGCCCCTCGACCTCCTGACGGACCGCCTCCAGGCCCCGGTCCCCGGTCCCGCCGCCGCCAGTCCCGCCGCCACCGGCCCCGCCGCCCGGCGTCGGCCCCGGCTCGCCGGGCGCGGCGTACGCCGTCTCCGGCACGGCCGACAGTCCCAGCGCGCAGACGAGCGCGGTGGCCGCGGCGACGCTCACACCCCTCCCTCTCCCGTCCCGCCTCACCCGCGGTCTCCTCTCGTTCCGCTCAGGCCGTGCGCGCTCCTGCCCGTTCTCGCGCGCCAGACCTGACGTACCGGCACGTAGGGACGGATAGTGACATGCCGTACCGCAATCCGACAGAGACACGCGGCGGTTACGCCAGCAGCCACCCCGATCCGGTTCACCGGACGGGTGCCGCACAGGTGTCGGACGGACCTCGGGCGACCTCGGCGGGAAGGTCACCCGCACCGCGATCCAGCCGTGACCTGGCCGTGACATGGCCACCACACTGACGGCCGAGGTTCACCATCCGTTAACTCACCCCCTCAGGCCGCTTCACCTGATCTGCCTACTTTCGGCCCTACTGAGCGTGAGCCGAGTACGGCTCCGGCGCACGCCCCACAACAAGTGCGCTCCACCCCATCTCGCGCGCCGTCCCCCAACCGGCGGCTTCTGGAAGGAACTCCCGAAAGTGAAGCTTCAGCGCAAGAACCGGCTTCGCGCCATCGCCGCCGGTGCCCTCGCTGTCTCCGGCGCCCTTGTCCTCACGGCGTGCGGCTCCGACGACAACAGCGGTGGTGGCGGCGGCGGCGACTCCAAGGCCGCCTCCAACATCAAGTGCGACGGCAAGGGGCAGCTGCTGGCCTCCGGCTCCTCCGCGCAGAAGAACGCCATGGACCTGTGGATCAAGACCTACGGGGCGGCGTGCAAGGACACCAAGCTCAACTACAAGGCCACCGGCTCCGGCGCGGGCATCCAGGAGTTCCTGCAGGGCAAGACCGCCTTCGCGGGCTCCGACTCGGCGCTGAAGCCCGAAGAGGTCAAGTCCTCGGAGCAGGTCTGCAAGGGCGGCAAGGCCATTGACCTGCCGATGGTCGGCGGCCCGATCGCGGTCGGCTTCAACGTGCCCGGCGTGGACAAGCTGACGCTGAACGCCGAGGTCCTCGGCAAGATCTTCAACTCCGAGATCAAGAAGTGGGACGACCCCGCGATCAAGGCGCTGAACAAGGACGCGAAGCTTCCGAGCCTCAAGATCCAGGCGTTCCACCGCTCCGACGAGTCGGGCACCACGGACAACTTCACCAAGTACCTCAAGGCCGCGGCGCCGAAGGCGTGGCCGCACGAGCCGGGCAAGGCGTGGGAGGGCAAGGGCGGCCAGTCGGCCGACGGCTCCTCCGGTGTCTCCTCGCAGGTCAAGCAGGTCTCGGGCTCGATCTCGTACTTCGAGCTCTCCTACGCGACCGCGAACAGCATCAAGACCGTCGACCTGAACACCGGCGCCTCCGCCCCGGTCCAGGCCACCGTCGACAACGCCTCCAAGGCCATCTCCGAGGCCAAGGTCAAGGGCACCGGCAGCGACCTGGCCCTGGACCTGGCCTACGACACCAAGGCTGACGGCGCCTACCCGATCACCCTGGTCACCTACGAGATCGCCTGTGACAAGGGCAACAAGGCGAGCACCCTCGCCGCGACCAAGTCCTTCCTGACCTACGTCGCCAGCGAGGACGGCCAGACCTCGCTGAAGGAGCTGGGCTACGCCCCGCTGCCGACCGAGATCGCCAACAAGGTCCGCGAGAGCGTCAAGAGCCTCTCCTGACCCGAGTGCGGGGGGGTGCGACCGGGGGGGAACCCCCGCGCGCGGGCGCGCCCCGGGGGCGGGGGCCCCGCCGCCCCGGGCGCGGTCTGGGGGGGGGCGTGGGAGC
>NZ_JBHYVB010000099.1:0-39960 GCF_042750115.1 Streptomyces sp. NPDC059455 | reverse complement strand
CGCGCGGCCCGCCCGCCCCCCGCTGGGGCGTAGCGCCACCCCGCCGGGCCCGCCCGGGGTGCGCAAGCCGCACCCGGGGCGGGCACTTTTCCGGTGGGGGAGGACGGTGGTCCTCAGGCGGCGGCCGGGGTGTAGCGGCCGGCCTCGTCCCCTTCGAGGACGTAAGCGCGCTCGCCGTCCACACCGACCGGGGCATCGCCCGCGACGGTCACCCGGTGCAGCAGGCGCGGCAGATCGCCGTAGTCGTCCGGCGCGTAGTGCTGGGTGATGCGGTTGTCGAAGACCACCACATCACCCGGGGACCAGGCGATGCGCACGATGTTCTCCGGGCGGATGACATACGACTGGAAGATCCGCAGCAGATCGCGCGACTCGGACGGGCCGAGGCCGACGAAACTCTGGGCGAAGCCACCGATGAACAGACCGCGCTCGCCGCTCTCGGGGTGGACGCGCACGACCGGGTGGGCGGTGCGGTACTTCCGGGAGACGAACCGCTTCGCCCGGTGCTGACGCGCCCGCGGTGGTACGTGGCTCGGAGGCGGCTCCGGCCGTGGTGCCGGGGGTGGTGGGGTCCGTCGTCGCGGTGGTCGTCCCGGTCGCGGGGCTCATGCGGGAACACTCTCCTTCTCCAGTTGCTGGGCGCGGGCCACTTCGTCCCGCAGGAGGCTCCAGATCCGGTGCCGGTGGTGCGCGAACTCCGGGCTCGAGCGCACGTCCTCCGCCGTGGCGCGGGCGCCCAGCGCGATCGGTACGACCTCTTTGACCACTCCGGGACGGGAGGTGAGGACGGCCACCCGCTGTCCGAGGGAGACCGCTTCCTCGATGCCGTGGGTGATGAAGACGACCGTCTTGCCGGTGCGTTCCCAGATCCGCGGCAGCTCGTCCTGCAACAGCTCCCTGGTCTGGGCGTCCAGGGCGGCGAACGGCTCGTCCATGAGCAGCACATCCGGGCCGTAGGCGAGACTGCGCGCGATCGCCACGCGCTGCCGCATCCCGCCGGAGAGCTCATGCGGATGCCGGTCCTCGAATCCGGACGGGCCCACCAGATCACCGGCTCTCCGTCCAGGAGGATCCGCCCGCCGGTGGGCCGGGTGAGGCCGCCGAGCAGGTCGAGCAGTGTGGACTTGCCGCATCCACTGGGCCCGACGACCACCATGAACTCACCCGCGGAGATCTCCAGGTCGATCCCGTCCAGGGCGGTGAACTCGGTGGCCCGGCGGGAGCCCGCCGTCCCCTGCACCGGGAACACCTTGCGGACCTGCTCAAAGGCGATTTTGACGGTCATGGGGTCAGCTCCGGGCCGTCGTGGGGGTGGGGCCGGGGAGCCGGTCGGGGCGCTCCGGCGACTCCGAAGGACCTCCAGTACTTCAGGGGTGTGGCGTCCTCCTTCCGGTCGCGCTTCCGCACGATCCGCGTCATTCGTGCGATCACCTCCTCGCGTGGTGTCACGCGGGCCCACTCGATGGCGCGGGCCACGCCGGTGACGAAGGCTTTGGCCGTGTCGGGGTTGTGCCGCAGAAAGCGATCGGTCATCACATACGTTCCGGCGCTGAATGCCCCGAGCAACTGGACATCGGTGAACAGCGGGCGGAAGCCGCCATGGGCCACGGCCTTGTCCCGCAGGATGTCCCCGAGCACGCCCACCTGAATCTGGTGCTGTCGCAGCGACTGTTCGGTATTGACCGGCGGCACCACCAGGGGCTGCACCTTGCCAATCTCCGTCTTGGACAGTCCATGGCGCTTGAGATGGATATCGAGCATCTCTCGGAGTGGGCGCCGAGGGTGTTCATCCTGACTTTCTTCCCAATGAGGTCGCGGGCCGACCGGATGGGGCTGTCCGCCAGCACGAAAAAGCCGTTGTACGCGTGCTGATCGGATCCGTAGTAGCTGATGACGGAGGTGATGGGGGCGCCGTTCGCGGCCAGTTTGACGACGGCGCCGTTGAAGGCCCCTCCGACGTCACCTGGTGAGGGGGAATCAGAGGAATGCAGGGGAATGGACGCAGGCAGGACCGGCCGCGCTCAGGGGGCGGCGGATACCGTCAGATGCCGAGCGGAAAGAAGAGCGAAAGAGCGGAGCGTGAATGGCTCAACGGCCGACGGCACAGATGGCGCTGGCTTGGCGTCGCAGATCGACGTGCAGACGCACGGCGAATTTCTCGGCTTGGCTCACATTCGGCAGGGTGGCAGTGCGTAACAGCCCCCGTCAACGACTTCCCGATTCCGTCTCAGGACGTGGGCGCCCTCGCGTACACCCTTCCGGAGGTGGGGCCTCCGCCTCGGGAGGAGCTACGGCGGGGTGGTGCCGGAGGGGCATCGGCCGCATCGGTGGGGAGCCAGGCGGCAGATATATGCAATGTTTGTCGCTCGGAACGGATTCTTCCGCACTGATTCGTGCCACACTGAACGTAAGGCCCTCGCCGTTCCCCCGTCGGTGAGGGCCGTTTGCTGTCCGCCCCGTCGGCCGGCGTCCCTCAGCGCGCCCGGCCGCCGAGGGTGCTGCGGAAGCGGGCGCGGTAGACCGTCGGTGAGACCGCGAGGGTGTGCTGAAAGACCCGGCGCAGTGACTCCGAGGAGCCGCCCCCGCCTGCCGCGCCACCTCCTCGACCGTGCCGGTGCCATCGGCGAGCAGTGCCTGGGCGGCCTCCACGCGGACGGATTCGACGTAACGGCCGGGGGCCATGCCGACCTCGGCGCGAAACAGCCGCTCCAGGTGACGGACGCTCACACCGCCCCTGCCGGCCAGCGTGGCGAGCGTATGGCACCCCGCGGGGTCCGCGGTGACGCGGTCCATCACCCGGCGCACCGCCGGATGCCGGGGTTCCCGCGGGGCCAGCCGCGCGCTGAACTGCGCCTGCCCGCCCGGGCGGGCCTTGAAAGACCACCAGCTGCCGGGCCACATCGCGTGCCACGTCCGCTCCCCAGTCCTCCTCGACCAGAGACAATGCAAGATCGATCCCCGCGGTGATACCGGCCGATGTGGCCACATGGCCGTCCCGGACGAAGACCGGATGGCCGTCCACCCGCACCCGCGGGTAGGCGGCGGCCAGTTGGGAGGCCAGTTCCCAGTACGTGGCGGCACGGTGGCCGTCCAGGATGCCGGCCTCGGCCAGGACGAAGGCCTCCGCGCACACGGACGCCACGCGCTTCGCCCGCGTCGACAGGTCGGCCACGAGCCCGATCAGGTCGGTGTCGGCGACTGCCGAGCGCCAGTCCCTTCTGCCGGGGACCAGCAGTGTGCCCAGGCGTCGCGGCAGTGTGCCAGGCGCGCCATCAGCACTGATCACCAGCCCGGACGAGGTGGCGACGGCGTCACCGGCGAGGGACACGACCCGTACGTCGTAGTCGGCGCCGTAGCGGTTGGCCGTGGTGAAGACCTCCACCGGGCCGGTGACATCCAGCAGCCGCACCCCGTCGAACGCGACGATCACGACGGTGCGTCCGCCACCGGATGCCCGTGTTGACCGTGCTGCCCGTGATGGTTCCGACGCCCGCCGGGCTATTCCGTCCACCGGGAATCCAGGATCGCCCAAACGAAGTCCGCCCGCTCGAAGCCGGGCACGAAGTGCTCCAGGACATCCGCCTTGACGTTGCGGAACGTCGTCTCCGGCTTGGAACGGACGCCGTCGGTGAACGCCCGCAGAATCCTGTTTCTGAAGTCGGGGCGCGGATGCAGCGCCACGACCGCCTCCCGGTCCTCGGCGGAGAGATCCCCGTATCCGATGCCGAGCACGTCGTACTCGACACCGGCCGTCACCAGGGCCACTTCCGGTTCCATGAACTCGGGGATGCCGGGAGTGGTGTGCGGGGCGATCGCCGTCCAGACCCGGCGGACGCTGTCCTCGGGGACACCATGAGCCCGCAGAAACCGCTTCGCCTCGTTCGCGCTGTCCACAGCCTCGCGCGGCGGCCGGACCGCTGCCATGACGATAGCGCCCTGTATCCCCATTCTCGGCGGAGGGGATGAGATCTGCGTCGTGCGCACGGGCAGGACTCCCAGAGCGGTACGGCGCCGCCTGGACACTCTGGTGGAGGAATATGTCGTCCGGCTGGCCACCGAGGTCGAGCTGTCCCTGCTGGGGGTGCGTGCCGAGGCCCTGCTGTGGATCACCACGGCCCCGGGGGCGATGGAGGAGACCGGGCGGATCCTCAGCCGCCATCCGCAAGTGCGGTTCACCGCGGCCACAACGGGATCGAGCAATCTGCTGGTGGCGGTGGCCGCCACCGATCCGAGCGCGCTGTACACCTTTCTGACCGGCAGGGTGGGGGCGCTGCCGGATGTCTCCGGCCTTGAGGTGACCCCCATCCTCGCCGGGGTCAAGCGCACCGGCCTGGTACGTCCCGCGTCGATTTCCGTGTGACGGCCTTCGGCGCGGCGCGCCTCGTCCGTACGTGCCGACCGGCACTTCGCGGGCCCCTCAGCCGAAGTGCCGGATCCGTGCGGTGGCCTCAGGCACGTACGGAAGCCAGTCGCTCGGGGAGCCGCCCGCGATGAACTCGGTGACGGCCGTGGCGAAGGTCCGCCCCAGTGCCCGCTCGGTGGCCGAGGGGCTTCCCAGCATCGGGCTGTCGGGGTAGCTGTCGAACGTGCCGAAGAGGAAGGGCAGTTCGCCGCAGTGCGTGGCACCGAGATGGCCGGGGTCCTCGGCCGGGCGGTAGTCGAACTGGTAGACATACGTGGCATTGCCACCGGCGGCATGGTGGTCGGCCAGCCGCAGGGCGCCGTCGCGGAACACCTCGTCCGTGTGCAGTGCGGTGAACACCTGGGCGGGGGTGGCGTGCGGGAGCCGGTCGGCGTGCCGCTGGTAGACCTCCGGCGCTTCGCGGCCGAACTGGCTGGTCAGGAGGTCAATGGCAGCCTTCGGCGTGAGCGACTGGATGCGCGGCTCGAAGGCGAAGAAGGCGGTCATCTCCTCCTGGGCGGTGCCGATGAGGAGGGGCTTGCCCTCCAGCGCCCCGTCCCTGACCGCGTGCTGCCAGGCCCGCGGAATGCCGGCACCGCCCAGGACGGGGTACATCGGAGGGGCGACATTGCCCGGGCGTGCGAGCCGGACCGCCAACTCGCCGTAGGCGGACAGGAGATGCTCGACGGGAAGCTCACGCAAGGTCTGTCCGGGCTCCGTGCCACGGGGGATGCCCAGCAGCCGCTGGTACTCCTCGGCGACTTCGGCGGCCTGCTCGGGGCTCTGCGGCGGAAGGCCCCAAGGGCCGCTCTGCAGCAGCACACGGTTGACGAGCCCCCCGGTGGCCGGATCCACGGCCAGGGACAGGGCCGAGTACGCACCGGCCGACTGCCCGCCGACCGTCACGGCTCGCGGGTCTCCGCCGAAGGAAGCGATGTTGTCGCGCACCCAGCGCAGTACGGCGGCCTGGTCCTGAGCGCCGAGGTTGTCGGCGCCGATGTGCGGGAGACGCAGATAACCGAGCGGCCCCACCCGGTAGTTCGCGGTCACCACGACCACGTTGCCCAGTTCCGCCAGACGGGCCCCGTCGTACCAGTCCCACCCGCCCGAGCCGCTGGTGAAGCCGCCTCCGTGGAACCAGACCAGCACCGGACGTGAGGCGTTCTCCTCCAGCGCCGTCGGCGGGGACCACACGTTCAGGGTGAGGGTACCGTCCTCGTTCCCGTCGGGCGTACGCCTTCCCATGACCCGTTCCAGCCGGGACGGCGCCTGCGGTACGGCCGGTCCCGGGCGCATCGCCTCGCGCACTCCGGTCCACCCCGGGTGCGGGTGCGGTGCCGCGAAACGCAACGCTCCCACCGGTGAGGCGGCGTACGGGATCCCCCGGAAGGACACCACCGCACCCTCGTCGGAGCCACGGACCTCGCCCCGGTCCGTGGCCACCACCCGCGCTGCGCGAGGTCGCGTGTTCACGATGGCTTGTTCTCCTCCACCCAGCGGAAGAAGGCGATCTGCCGGGACATGAGGGTGATCAGCTCATACGTGGTGTGCGAGGCGGCCACGGAGGTGATCTCGGCGTGGTCGTACGCCGGGGCGACCTCGACCAGGTCGGCGGAGACCACATAGCAATCGGCGAGCCCGCGCACGATCTCCAGCAGTTCCCGCGAGGTGAGGCCGCCCGCCTCGGGGGTGCCGGTGCCGGGGGCGTGTGCGGGATCCAGGACGTCGATGTCCACGGAGATGTACAGCGGCCGTGCGCCGATGCGCTCCTTGAGCTGCTGCACCACCTCGTCCACTCCGCGTCGCATCACATCGGCCGCGGTGACGATCCCGAAGCCCAGCTTGGTGTCCTCGTCCAGGTCTTCCTTGCTGTACAGCGAGCCGCGGGTGCCGACGTGGGAGAGCGCGGAGGTGTCGAGGAGGCCCTCCTCGACCGCGCGGCGGAACGGAGTTCCATGGGTGTACTGGGCGCCGAAGTGGGAGTCCCAGGTGTCCAGGTGCGCGTCGAAGTGCAGCAGTGCCACCGGGCCGTGACGGCGGGCCACCGAGCGCAGGAGCGGGAGCGCGATGGTGTGGTCGCCGCCCAGTGTCATCAGCTGCGCGCCCGTGGACAGCAGAGCGTCCGCGCCCGCCTCGATGCTCGCGACGGCCTCGTCGATGTTGTGCGGATTGGCGGTGATGTCACCGGCGTCGGCGACTTGGGCGTAGTGAAACGGGTACACGTCCAGGGCCGGGTTGTAGGGGCGCAGTTGCCGCGACGCCTCCCGGACGGCGTTCGCCCCGAAGCGGGCCCCGGGCCGGTAGGAGACACCGGCGTCGAACGGCACCCCGACCACGGCGATGTCCGCCGTGCCGACCTGGTCCAGACGAGGGACGCGGCCGAAGGTGGCTGGGCCCGTGAAGTGCAGGGTGGCGTCGGTCTCCTGGGGCGGGACGGGCCTGGTTGCGTCGGGAGGGGTCGCGGTCATGGTCGGTGCTGGATCCTTCATCTGTGGGGGGAGTACATCTGTGGGGAAGTGCATCTGTGTGGGGGTGTGCATCTGTGTGGGGGAGTGCCGGCCCGTGGGAGGCCGTGGTGCGTGGACGATCAGGGGCGTTCCGTGCCCATGACACGTGGCGCATACGCCAGGAGCCAGCCATGTGGTCGGGGTTTCTCGGATCCGAGAAGCTCGTTCCGTGAACGCCTTGGTCAGAGGCCCTTCATCTTTCCGCCACGTGGCGAAGGCGTCTGCGACGGCCGCTCACTGTGCGCCGTCCTGTGCGCCGTCCGTTCCGTGGGCGTGGGGTGCGTGGTCGGCCACCGCCGCCGTCAGCCGTACCGCGCCCTGTTGCAGGATGTCCCGCACATGATCCGCTTCATACCGGTGGTGGTGGCGCCGCCATGTGCTGCTGACGGCCGCTATGGGCCGCTCGTTGTGATCGAACGCCGGCACTCCGATCGACCGGAGCCCATCGGAGATTAGCTCGACCTCCTCCGACCAGCCGCGCTCACGGTCCCGTGCCAGCAGGGTTCCGCAGCTCCGCCAGCGACCGGGGGCCTCTGCCGGTGCGGGTGACGAGATCCCCCGGCCGGGGGAAGACCGCCCGGAGGTGCGCCTCGCTGGAGTGGGCCAGGATCGCACGGCCGTTGGCCGTGAGGTGGGCCGGCAGCCGGACACCGACATCGGTGGCGGGCGTGGCATCGGTGAACCCGGAATGGCCTCTCGGCGGCCGCTCCTTGAGGAGGTAGACCGTCTCGGCGCCGTAGAGGATGCCCAGGTGCACCGACTGGCCGAGCCGGTTGGACAGGTTGCGCAACTTGATGCCGTCCGGCGTTCACTCGCGTCTCACATCCTTGTGGTCCCCCGCCGCCACCGGCGGCCGCCCTTCCGCGTGGCACGACGCGGCCGGCCGGTCAACCGCTGGCCCGTGCACGTACCTTGGTCGTGTCCGATCGTAGAACCGGGTGCCGAAGCCCTCCCACCCGGCCTCCGGGGACTGCTCATGCCGGGCAACGGGCCTGGTCGGATGGGTGATCCGGGTCAGGAGCGGGGAAGCCCATCCACGGTGGCACGGGCCTCGACGCGGACCACGACCCCCTTCGACGTCGGTTGGTTGCTGATCTCGGCCACGCTGTCGAGCGGCACCAGGACGTTGGTCTCGGGGTAGTACGAGGCGGCGCAGCCGCGTGCGGTGGGATACGGGACCACCTCGAAGTCCTCTTCGGCCTGGGCGCGGACTACGCCGTCGGGCCGACCCTGCTCTCCGAGTTCGTCCCCGGCCGGCTGCGCGGCGTCCTCCTGGGCTCGCTCACCGTGCTGTGGACCGTCGGCCACGTACTGGCCAACGTCCTGGGCACGTACATCCCGATCAACGGCACCACCGCGTACTGGCTGCTGGCCAGCGGAGCGCTGCCCGCCCTGCTGGTGCTGCTGCTGCGGATCGGCATCCCCGAATCCCCGAGTTGGCTGGCCGCCCGTCGCCGCGGTGCCGAGGCCGCCCGGATCCGCCGCACCTACCTGGGGCAGTCCGAGGCCACCGCCACCGCCACCGCCGCCGACGCGGAGGCCGCGGCCGCCGCGCAGCCGCCCGCGGCGCGCTACCGCGAGCTCTTCGCCCGCGGCCAGGCCACCAAGACCTGGTTCGGTGTCATCTTCTACAGCGCCCAGGTGCTGCCCTACTTCGCCATCTACACCTTCATGCCGCAGATCCTGGCCGCCCTGAACATCTCCGGGGCCGACACCCAGAACCTGGTGCTCAACCTGGCCCTGCTGCTGGGCGGGGTGATCGGGCTGTGGCCGGTGCAGCGTCTGGGCCGCAGGCCGTTCACCATCGGCACCTTCGCGATCCTCACGCTGTGTCCGGGGGCCATGGCCGTGCTCAGCGAAGGCTCCGGCGGGGCGCTGATGGTCCCCTTCCTGATCTACACCTTCGTCATGGCCGGCGCCTCCACCATCACCCAGGTCTATCCGGCGGAACTCTTTCCCACCGCGCTGCGCGGCTCCGGCGTCGGCTTCCTCAACGGCACCAGCAGGGTCGCGTCCGCCATCGGCACCTTCGTGCTGCCGGTCAGCCTGAGCCACTTCGGCGCGGGCTGGTCGATGGGGTGGATGGCGCTGGTGCTGCTGCTCGGAACGGCCGTCAGCCTGGCCTGGGCGCCGGAGACCCGGGACACCCTCACCGCCGAGGATCCGCACCACTGAGCCGTGTCCGCCGGCGTGGCGGTTACGTCCGCCGGCCACCCCTGCACATGGAAGCCATTCATGTGCTTTTCCCCCGCCGTTGCCGGACATCTTCCTGTGGCCGGGTTCCCGGGATCCATAACGTGCGCTCCACCCCTTCCGTCCCACCGTGTGGAGCAGCGCCATGTGCAGTCCCCGTCAGACCAATGAGCCGCAGTCCGGAACCGGCCGCCGCACCTTCCTGCGCACCACCGGACTCGTCGGCGCGGGTGTGGCCATGACCGGGCTGGAGGTGGCGCCGCCCGCCGCGGCCGCACCGGCCTCCGGCGCCGCGGGTGCCCCCGCCTGGCACCCCGACCTCGACAGCCTCAGATTCACCCTCGCCGTCATGCCGGACACCCAATACCTCTTCGACGGCGAGAGCATCCACCCGGCGCCGGTGGAGGCGTCCTTCCGCTATCTCCTCCGCCACGCACGCGAGGAGAACATCGTCTTCCTGTCGCACCTCGGCGACCTCACCGAGCACGGCCAGGTCTCCGAACTCGGGCCGATCGACCAGGCCTTCCGGCTCCTGGACGAGCGGGGCGCGGCCTACAGCGTGGTGGCCGGAAACCACGACCTCGACTCGTCCACCGACGACCAGCGGGGCCGCACCCCCTACCTGGACACCTTCGGCCCCCGGCGATACCGCTCCTCGCCCTCGTTCCGCGGCGCCAGCCCGGACGGCTACAACACGTACCACACCTTCCGCGCGGCGGGCCGGGAGTGGCTGGTGCTCGCCCTGGACTGGCGCCCTTCCGCGAAGGGCATCACCTGGGCCCGGGAGGTCATCGCGAACCACCCCGGAACTCCGGTCATCCTCACCACGCACGAGCTGGTCTACGCGGACCACGAGGGCGAGGAGGCGCGGTTCTCCGACCATGGACAGTGGCTCTGGGACGAGCTGATCGCCGACCACGACCAGATATTCCTCACGCTCAATGGCCACTACTGGCCGCCGGCCCGCACGGTCCGCAAGAACAAGGTGGGCCACGACGTCCATCTGCACATCACCAACTACCAGGACCGCTACTACGGCGGCGCCGGGATGATCCGCCTCTACCGGTTCGACCTGGCCCGCCACACCGTCGACGTCCGGACGCTCTCCCCGTGGATCCTGGACCGCGCCGATGACCACCTGAACGAGCTGGAGCGCGGAGAGATCGAACGCACCAGCTCCCAGGACTACTTCAGCGTCCCGATCGACTTCGAGCAGCGCTTCGCCGGATTCGCCCCCATCGCACCGCGTCCGGCCCGGCCCGCCTCCCGGCTGGTCATCCCCGGTACGGTGGCCTACTGGCGCTTCGACCAGGGCGGCCGGGACGGCGCGCCCGTCGAGGACTCCGTCCGGATCACCGACCACTCCGGCCGTGGCAACCACCTCACCAAGGTCGCCGTCCCCGGCAGCCCCGCCGACTCCCTCATCTGGTCCGATGAGCACCACCCGGACCAGCCGGGACACGGCAGCCTCTCCTTCCACGGCGTCAAATCCCCCCTGCGCGGCGCCTATCTGCGCACAGCCGACGGCGCTCCTCTGAACGGCGCCACCTTCCGCTCCGGCTACACCGTCGAGGCGTTCCTCAAGCTGCCCGCCGACTGGGACGGCGGGCGCAACGCCTGGTCGGGGCTGCTCGGCCGACGGGGCCCCAGCGGTCAAGCCGGAAAGACCGGCGGTGACATGGAGGAGCCGGTGGTCACCCTTTCGCTGTCCGACGGCCATGGGCTCCAGTGGGCCGTCTATCCGCTGAACCAGGACGGCGCGGTCACCAACTGGAGCCATGAGCTGCCGCTGAACACCTGGTGGCACGCGGCCATGGTGAACGACGGACGACACACCACGATGTATGTGAACGGCTGCCCGGTGGCGCGCAACCCCTCGACCCCGGCCAACGGCCTCACCACCCTCGGGCTGCCCTGGCTGCTGGGCGGCTATGAGTATGGCGGGAAGATCGACCAGATCATGTACGGCTGGATCGGCGACGTCCGCGTCGTGGACCGCGCGCTGCCGGTGCGCGACTTCATGTCCTCCTGACCGAACGGCACCGGGGCCGTCCCGGGGATGCGTAAGTGTCCATCAAGTGAACTATCGCATTGGTCGGTTCTTGACGCATTTACCAGTCAATGCAAGGCTGTTGGAACGCTTTGCGTAAAAGATCATAACTCAACCAGAACGGACGGGGGCGTTCCGTTGGTGGCACGTTCGCAAGAAGTCGTCGATGACGCGATCGACCTTCTGGATAATCGCCGATTATTCTTTTCCGGGCCGGATCGCACACTCCTCGGAATTGAACCCATCGCACACCATCTGGTCGATTCCGAGGAAGACATAGCCCAAGCGCTGGCGGCCGGCGGGGGAATCGGCTTCGTGGCCTTTCCGTTTCAGCGCCAGGAGCCCATCCGGCTGGCGGTTCCCGCCCGGACACTGAGCCTGGAGGCGACGCCCGACCACCGTCGCCTCCTCGCCTCGGTCCCTGCTCCTTCGGCCAAGAGCGGTGAACCCGGCGCATACGCGCTGCGGCCCAGCGAACCGCCCGAGCAGTGGTGCGGCAGCGTCGCCGACGCGGCGCGTGCCGTGCGCCGCGGAGAGCTGCGCAAGGCGGTGCTCGCCCGGCGCATCCAGATGGAGTGCGACGCGGACATCCAGCCGTCCGTGGTGCTGCGGCGGCTGGCCCACACCTTCCCCTCCGCCTATCTGTTCTCCGCCTTCGGCCTGGTGGGGGCCAGTCCGGAGTTGCTGCTCGCCAAGCGCGGGCGGATGGTGGAGTCGCGTGCCCTGGCCGGCACCATCCGCCGTGGCGGCGACGCCGAGTCCGACCGCCGACTCGCCTCCTGGCTGCAGGAGTCCCGCAAGAACCAGGAGGAGCACCGGGTCCTGCGGGAGGCGGTGCTGGACGCCCTGACGCCCAGCACCACCTGGATCGAAGCCAATGAGCGGCCCGAGACGCTGAAACTGGCGAACGTCCAGCATCTGATGACCCGGGTCCGGGCCGAGCTCAAAGCCGACCACCCGCCATTTCTCCAACTGGCCGCCGTGCTTCATCCGACGCCCGCCGTGTGCGGATGGCCCCGCGACAAGGCATACGAAGTGATCGAGCGTCTGGAGGGCTGGGACAGAGGGCTTTACGGAGGGGCGCTGGGCTGGGTGGACGCGGAGGGGAACGGCTGTCTCTGCGTGACCATTCGCTGCGCCGCGATACACGGCAGAAACGCCACCATGTACGTCGGGAACGGCATTGTCGCCGATTCCGATCCGAAAGAGGAACTGGCCGAGACCCGCGCGAAGCTGGGCGCCATTCTGCCCGCGCTCATAGCGCCCTGAACAGGCGAGGGATCATCAATGGCAAGCGCACATCATGTTCCCGCGAGCACTGTGGACGCGCCGAGCGTTCCCTTCCCGTCGGACCGGCGCACTCCGCTGACATGGTCGACGGCGGCAATCGTCGGCGGCCGGATGCCCACAGTGCTGGAGTGGCACTCCACGGCACCCGTATCCCCGGGGCGGCTCCGTCTGTTCGTCGCCTGCGACGTGCGGGACGTCCGTCGCGTCGAAGCCGTCTCGGCGGGCACCGGCCGGCCGCTCGGCTCGTTCGACATCCGGTACGCCGACTGCCACCAGCCCTACGATCTGCCGCTGGATACCGAGGCCGTACGGGCCGTGCTGGACGAGGGTGTACGGCTCGCCCTCGCCCCCGAACCGGCCACCGAGCCACTGTGGATCTTCTCCGTCCCGGAGGCCCCCGTCGAGCGGCGGCCCGCGCTGCTGCTGGAGGCCGGGGACCCACCGGCTCCGGCCGCCGCACTCCACCGCCACCTCACCAGCCCGGCCAGTGTGCAGCCGTTCGGGTGGATGGAGGGATGTGTGCTGGACGCGCTGTACGACCTGCACACCACCTTCCCCGGCGACACCCGCGCCGAGACGGCGCTGCGCGACCACCTCGCCGTCTATGTCCACGGCACCCGGCTGCGCTACGAGGATCCGCGCGGCCGCCCCGCGAACGACCGGGTGTACGGGATCGAGGCCACGCTCCCCTTCGCGGTGGTCGCGAAGCGGGATCCGCGGCACCCCACGCTCCGGCTGGCCGTCGAGTCCTGGAAGGCCCGGACCGATCCCCATGGATGCGTCAAGGACGACCCGACCACCGCGGAGGGGTGCTACACCGTCGCCTACCCCATGGCCGTTCTCGCGAAGGCCACCGGGGACACCCGGCTGCGCGAGGCGGCCGTCCGTCAGCTCCGCGTTCGGCGCAGGCGGCTGACGTGGGATGACGACCTCTACCTGAGACTGCTGCCGGACGGCAGCCGCGTCTATCGCAACTGGGCTCGTGCCTACGCCTGGTATCTGCTCGGTCTGGTGCGCACCCTGACCGAGCTCGGCGACCAGCCGGACACCGACGACCTGTGGGACGAGGCCGCGAGGGCCGCCCGGCTCGCAGTGTCCCGGCGCAACGCCGCCGGCATCTGGGACTGCTACCTGGCGGAGCCCGCCACCGGCGCGGAGACCTGTGGGTCCGCCGGTATCGCGGCGGCCCTGGCGCTGGGTGTGGAGCGCGGCCGCTTCGCCGCCGATCGCGAGGGCGTGGTGGCGCAGGAGGCATGGGAGGTGTTGTGCGACCGGCTGACACCGGACGGCTGGCTCGACGGCTCCTCCCCGTCGAACAAGGGCGGTGAGGAGCTCCAGCGCAGCGGCTACCGCATGCTCTCCGGCGTCGGCTCCGGACTGCTGGGCCAGCTCGGCGCGGCGCTGACGCGGCTCGGTGCGGTGAAGGATTGGACACGCTGATGGCAGGCCGTGAATCCGTGGACGGACGCATAACCGCAACTGACACCGAGGGCGGCGGTCAGGCGGCCCGCGACACCGAAGGAGGCGCACAGGCGGCCTTCGCCGCCACCCTCGTCGACGAGTGGGTCCGGGCGGGGCTGAGCGAGGCCGTCATCGCGCCCGGCTCCCGCTCCACTCCGCTCGCGCTCGCCCTCGCCCAGGACGGCCGGATGCGGCTGCACATACGCCTCGACGAGCGCGCGGCGGGCTTCCTCGCCCTGGGGCTGAGCCGTGCCACCGGGCGCGCCACCGTCGTGGTCACCACCAGCGGTACGGCGTCGGCCGAGCTCCATCCGGCGGTCGCCGAGGCCGATCTGGCCGGTGTCCCGGTGGTGGTGTGCACCGCCGACCGGCCACCGGAGTTACAGGGAGTGGGCGCCCCGCAGACCATGGTCCAGACGGGCCTGTACGGATCGGCGGTGCGCTGGGCCATGGCCGTGGCGGTTCCCGAGCGGAGCCAGGACGGCATGTGGCGCTCCCTCGCCGCGCGCGCCGTGGCGGAGGCCGAGGCCGGACCGTCCGGGCCCGGCCCCGTCCACCTCAACCTGGCCTTCCGTGACCCCTTGGTCGCCCGGCCCGGCCCCCTGCCTCCCGGCCGGGCGGACGGACGGCCCTGGCACCACGTCAGCCGCCCGGTCCTGACCGTCACCCGGGCGGACGTGGCCGCTGTCGCGGACGGGCACGAGCGGGGTGTCCTGCTCGTGGGCGCGGGTGCGGGCGATCCGGCCGCCGTGCACGCGGCCGCCGCGGCACTGGGCTGGCCGGTGCTGGCCGATCCGCGCTCCGGCGCCCGTACGCCGGGCCCCGGCACCGTGGCGGCGGCCGACGCCATCCTGCGCGGCCCGCACGCCCGTGACCAGCTGCGGCCCGAGGTGGTCGTACACATCGGGGAGCGCTGGGCCTCCCGGGCAGTGGCCGACTGGCTGCGGCAGCCCGGCATCCGGCAGGTGCTCGTCGATCCCGACTGGCGGTGGCGGGACCCGGACCGGCTGGCCGCCACCGTGCTCCGCACCGATCCCGCGGCCCTGTGCCGCGCCGTGGCCGACGCGGTGCCGGAGCCGCCGGCCGGGCCGGAGTGGCGCATCGCGTGGGCCTCGGCCGAAGCCACCGCGCAGGCGGCCATGGCCGACGCCTTGGACGGCCGAGCCGACCTCACCGAACCGCGAGTGGCCCGTACGCTCTTCGACGCCCTGCCCACCGAGGCGACACTGGTGGTCGGGTCCTCGATGCCCGTACGGGACCTCGAGTGGTTCGCCGCGCCCCGCCACCGTCCCCCCGCCGTGCTGGCCAACCGCGGTGTCAACGGGATCGACGGCACGATCGCCACCGCGCTCGGTGTGGCCGCGGCCCGGCGTCCGGTGGCCGCACTGCTGGGCGATCTGACCTTCCTCCATGACGCGGGCGCGCTGCTGGGCGCGGCCGAGGCGCCGGATGTGAGCTGCACACTCGTCGTGGTGGACAACCACGGGGGTGGGATCTTCTCGTTCCTGCCACAGGCGTCACGCCTCCCGGGGGACACCTTCGAGCTGCTCTTCGGCACCCCGCAGGCCGCCGATGTGTGCGCGGTGGCCGCCGCCTATGGAGTCGGTGTCGTCCGCGTCGCCGACGAGGGGGATTTGCGGTCCGCGCTGAAGGAAAGGGTGGGCTCGCCGGGCGTGTCGATGATCCATCTGCGCACCGATCGCGCGGCCAATGTCGCGGTGCACGACCAGACCCACCGGGCCGTGGCCCGCGCCCTCGAAGAGCTGTGGACGCCCCGGTGATCGGCGTCGAGCGGGACCGCGCCACCGGAGTGGCACAGCTGCGGATCGACCGCCCGCAGGCACGCAACGCGCTGACCACCGAGGCGGCCGCACGGTTGCTCCAGGCCGTGGAAGGCGCGCTGGCCGATGACGCCGTACGTGTGCTCGTCCTCAGCGGCAGCGGACCGGACTTCTGTGTCGGGGGCGACCGCGACGAGGAGTTGGGGAACGAGGGTCGCGCGGGCCGACTGCGGGTCTTCGCGCGGTTGCAGCGCACGGTGGCGGCGGCGCCCAAGGCGACCGTGGCCGCGATCGAGGGGCGCTGTGTCGCCGCCGGTGCGGAGCTGGCCGCCGCCTGTGACATCCGGGTGGGCGCCGAGGACTCGGTGTACCGCTTCCCCGGCTCCCGCCTGGGAGTCCCCATCGGGGCGGCGAAACTCATCGGGCTGGTCGGCCTGGGCGCCGCCAAGGATCTGCTCCTGACCTCCCGCTGGGTGACGGCACACGAGGCCTACCACCTGGGGCTGTTGCAGCGGCTCGTACCACCGGGCCGGGCGGGTGCGGAGGCCACCGCGTGTGCGGCCGAGATCTCCGCCAACGACCCGGGCACGACGGCGCTGCTCAAGCAGCGGCTCCAGCGCTTCTCCGGGGTGCTGGAGCGAATCGACGCCGAGCTGCGGGACGCGGAGTCCTTCCCCGGCCCCGAGCCGGAAACGCAACGGGGAGCACAGCGCGAAACGGGGCGAGGGACCGAGCGGGAAACGGGGCGAGGAGCATGAGGCTGACCGGAATAGCCGAGGTCACGGCCCTGGTCACCGGCGCGGCAGGAGCCATCGGCGCCGCCACCGCCCGTCAACTGGCCGCCGAGGGGGCGGTCGTGGCCGTGGCGGACATCGACGAGGACGGGACACACACCGTGGCCCGGCAACTGGGCTCCACGGCACACCCCGTGCGCCTCGACGTCACCGACTCCGGCGAGGTGGAACGGGCCGTCCAGGACGTGGAGGATCGACTCGGCCCGATCGGCATCCTGGTCAACGCCGCCGGAGTGCTCGGCCGTACCGCCCCGCTGACCGAGCAGGAGGACGCCGAGTGGGAGCGGGTGTTCGGCGTCAACGTCCGGGGGACCTTCAACTGCGTCCGTGCGGTGGGCCGGCGGATGGCGCGGCGCGGACGCGGCTGCGTCATCACCGTGGCATCGAACAGCGCCGGAATCGTCAAGTACGACCAGGGGCTGTACGGGGCCTCGAAGGCGGCCGCCCAGTACCTCACCAACTGCGCCGGACTGGAACTCGCCGGGCACGGCGTGCGATCCGTCGTCGTGGCGCCGGGTACCACCGAATCCCCGATGTCCCGCGCCAACGCACATCTGCCCGGCCGGAGACAGACGCTGCTGCACGGAGACCCCGAACGCCATCGGGTGGGCATTCCCCGCGGCACCCTGGCCGAGCCCGAGGACATCGCCTCCGTGATCGGCTTCCTGGTGTCCGACCAGGCGGCCCACATGACGATCACCACCGTGACGGTGGACGGCGGCTCCACCCTCAGACCCTAGACACCACCACTTCATCTCTCGACGACGCCATCTCCCGACGACGGGAAGGGGACCTCCGTGCCGCGCATCGACCGGCTCGACCTCTCCGTGGTGGAGCTGCGGCTCACCCACGGCTTCACCGCCAGCACCCACAGCGCCACGACCCTGCTGCACATGGTCGTCCGCGCCACCACCGCCGACGGCCGCACGGGGTGGGGCGAGGCACCGGTGCCGGTGGACCCCTACTACCTGGGCGAGACGACCGACACGGTGTGGTCCGTGACCCGCGACTTCCTCGCCCCGGCGGTGGTGGGCCGCTCCTGGGACACCATCGAGGAGTTCACGGCCCTCTACGGCCGGGTCAAGGCCAACAACTTCGCCCGGTGCGGCCTGGAGATGGCCGCGTGGAACCTGCTGGCCGCCACCACGGACCGGCCGCTGGCCACGCTGCTCGGCGGCGCGGCGCGCACCCATGTCCCCTCGGGCGTGAGCGTGGGCATGGACAGTGACCACGACCGGCTGTGCGACACCATCGGTGGCTACGTCGGGCAGGGCTACCAAAGGGTGAAGGTCAAGATCGGCCCAGGAGCCGATGTGAAGGTGCTGGAGGCGATCCGGAACCGGTTCCCGGAGCTGCCGCTGATGGCCGACGCCAACTGCGCCTACACCCTCGAGGACCTTCCACGGCTGCGTGATCTCGACGCGTTCGGCCTGATGATGATCGAGCAGCCGCTGGCCTGGGACGATCTGCTGGACCACGCCACGCTGCAGAAGGAGCTGGCCACACCGCTCTGCCTCGACGAGAGCCTCACCTCGGCCGGACGGGCGCGGGAGGCGCTGGCGCTGGGCAGCTGCCGCGTGGTCAACATCAAGCCCGCTCGCCTGGGCGGTCTGCTGGAGGCCGTCCGGGTCCATGACGCCTGCGTCGCGGCCGGGGTGCCGGTGTGGTGCGGTGGCATGCACGACTTCGGCATCAGCCGAGCGGCCAATGTGACGCTCTCGGCGCTGCCCGGTTTCACACTGCCCGGCGACAACTCCGGCTCCGACAAGTACTTCGGTGAGGACATCGTCACACCGGAAACGCGGGCGGTGGACGGCCTGATCGAGGTACCGGCCACGGCCGTGCCGTACGAGGTGAGGGAGGACTTCCTCAAGGCCCACACCCGGCGCCATATCCAGGTGACGGCCTGAGGGCGGGGGACCGGCGGTACACAAGGCCGGACCGTACGCCCCCGGCCTCACTCCGCCGTGAACAGGCGGCGCACGGCCGACCGGTCCGGCTTCCCCACCCCACGCAGGGGCAGGGCCTCGACGACCCGGATGGCCTTGGGCGCGGCGGCACGCCCGAGCCGCTCCCGGACCGCGCCCTTCAGCGCGCCCACGGCCGTCTGCCCCAACGCCCCCGGTTCGCGCGGAGTGACGGCGGCCACGACGATCTGCCCCCACTCCGGGTCGTCCACCCCCACCACGCACGCGTCCCCGACACCGGGTTGTTCCCGCAGGACCTGCTCCACCACGGACGGGGACACCTTCACACCACCGGTGACGATCACGTCGTCCGCCCGGCCCAGTATCTGAAGACTGCCGTCCTCCCGTCGGCACCCGAGGTCGTCCGTGCGGAACCAGCCGTCGCCGAAGGAACGGGCTGTCAGCTCCGGCCGGTTGAGATAGCCGGACGCCAGGGTCGGCCCGCCGAGAGCTATCGGACCTCCCGCGGCGGGCCCGGCCGCCCCCTCCGGTGGCGGACCGATCCGCACCCGCACCCCCTCAAGCGGCACCCCGTCGTAGACGCAGCCGCCCGCGGTCTCGGTCATGCCGTACGTGGTCACCACCCTCACACCCGCCTCACGCGCCCGCGCCAACAACGGCTCGGGTGTGCCGGCACCGCCCAGCAGTACGGCGTCGAACTCCCGTAACGCCGCCAGACCGGGGCCGCCCGCGTCCAGCAGCCGCCGGATCTGCGTGGGCACCAGCGCGGTGTAGCGGCAACCCGCGGAGCGGAACCGCTCCGGCCGGAAGCCCTGCCGCAGATCGTGGACCACTGCCTCCGCCCCGGCCAGCAGCGAGCGGACCAGGACCTGCACGCCCGCCACATGGTGTGCGGGCAGCGCCAGCAACCAGCGCCCGGGGCCCCCGAGCCTGGTGTGCGTGGCCTCGGCCGACGCGCGCAGTGCCCGGGCGGCGAGCAGCACCCCCTTGGGCTCGCTGGTGGACCCGGAGGTGCCGACCACCACCGCCGTCCCGGACGGCACGGGCCCGCGAGTGTCGAACCCCGGTGAGCCGCCGGCGGCCGCCACGGGCAGCACGGTTTCCCCGTTCCCCTCGACCGCCACGGCCAGCGCACGCGAGAGCGCACCGACCGTGTCCGCCGAGCCGTCGCATGGCAGGATCAGCATCGCGGTGCCCCCTCCGCGAAAAGACGTCCGTCATCACACGAGCGATCGCCTGCGCCTGCGCACCGCGAGACCGCTCACCCCTCCGGCCACGCTACGGCCCGGCGACAGGGCACGCCGACGTCAGGCGAATGTCCTGTCAGGAAGCTGCCACGGCATCCTTTCCGCCGCGCCGCGGCAGGATCGACGATCCGGTTCGGGGTTTTCTGTCTTGCCTGTTCCGCACACCGTCGGCGGCTCTCCTCGCCCCGATGTCACAGCCATGTCGTCGCCGGCCAGATGGTCACCGCCGCGGCGAGGAAGAGCGTGATGTTGAGGGCCACCTGGCGGTCTCCCCGGCGCAGGTGCACCCTGGTGGCGCCGATCTGCAGGATCACGAACCCGATGGCCGCGGCCAGGGCCAGCCAGGGCGCGATGCCGGTCAGCGGGGGGAGGATCAGTCCGATCGCGCCGAGCACTTCGATCACACCGATGGCTCTGACGGCCGCCATCGGCGTAGTGTCCACCCAGGCCATCATCGGCCGGAGCCGCTCACGGCTCCGGACCACCTTCACCCCGCCCCCGTAGAGATAGAAGAGGGCGAGCGGACCGGCGACGATCCAATACGCCACGTTCACGATTCCCGTCCCGTCTTCCGGGCGAGGCCGGTGGCGGGCTCGGTGGCGTAGCGGCTCATCACCTGGACACTGGTTTCCGGTTCTTCAGTCACACCGCGATTCCACTGCCGGGGCGCCGTAACCGTCCAAGACTTCTTCCGCGGTCTCGATACCGGATGGGTATCGTTGCACCATGGAGCTACGCACGCTGCGCTATTTCGTGGCGGTCGCCGAGGAACTCCACTTCGGCCGGGCCGCCGTCCGGCTGCACATGAGCCAGCCGCCACTGAGCCGGGCGATCAAGCAACTGGAGACCGAGCTGGGCGCCGCGCTGTTCCACCGGTCGTCCACCGGTGTCACGCTCACTCCGGTGGGGGCGATGCTGCTCGACGAGGCGCGCGCTCTGCTCGACCACACCGAGCGGGTACGCGTACGCGTGGCCGCCGCGGCCGGCACCGCGAGCCTCACCGTGGGCATCCTGGGGGACAGCACCGACCCGGGCGCCACCCGGCTGGCCGGCGCCTACCACCGGCGGCACCCGGGCGTCGAGGTCCACATCCGCGAGACCGACCTGACCGATCCCACCTGCGGGCTGCACGCCGGGCTGGTGGACATCGCCCTGACCCGTGGGCCGTTCGACGAGACCGGCCTGACCGTGCACGAGCTGCGCGCCGACCCGGTGGGCGCGCTGCTGCGCGCCGACGATCCGCTGGCCCGCCGCGGCAGCCTGAAACTGGCCGACCTGGCGGACCGCCGCTGGTTCCTGTTCCCGGAGGGCACCGACCCCGGCTGGCAGTCGTACTGGAACGGCGGGGAACCCCGTGAGGGCCCCGTGGTGCGCGGCGTCCAGGAATGCCGGCAAGCCGTGCTGTGGAACGGCACGGTCGGCATGACCCTCGTGGACCACGAGCCGCCGGAGGGGCTCACCGTGGTGCCGCTGATCGACATGGAGCCGAGCCGCGTGGTGGTGGCGTGGCACGAGGCCGATACGAACCCCCTGATCCGCTCGTTCGTCGACATCGCCACCGCCGCCTACCGCGGCAGTGGCGGTGTTACGTCTCGTCCTGCCCCATCCTGACCAGGTGCACGGCGGTGCTCGCCCAATCACCGGACGGGAGGTCGGGGCGGAATCCGTACTCGGCCAGCACGGTGGCGTGGTGCGCCTCGCCGGTGCGGGTGTCGCGGTAGCGGGCGCCGGGGGTGAGCCCGCGCAGCCGTACCGGCAGCCGAGGGACTCCGTGGCGCGGGCCGCGCTGCCAGGCCAGCACCAGGGCCTCGCTGCCGTCCCCGGCGGCGTACTGCACCACGGTCGGCAGCTCGCCGTGCGGCCCGGACAGCCGGTACAGGGCGCCGTGCTGGACGAGGTGGCGCACCCGTTTGTACTCGGCCACCAGCTCGGCGCCCTCGGCGAGTTCCGCCTCGGACCAGCGGGCGAGATCCCCGCCGATGCCCAGCAGCCCGCACATCGCCACATGGAAGCGGAACCTCAACGGCACGGTGCGGGAGGTGAGTTGATTGGGTACATCGGTCACCCACGCGGACATCGTGCGCGCCGGGTGGAGCTGACCGAAGCCGTGCTGGATGACCAGACGGTCGACTGCGTCGGTGTTGTCCGACACCCACGCCTGGTCCGTACGGGTGAGGATGCCCAGATCCACGCGTCCGCCACCGCCGCTGCACGTCTCGATGCGCAGCCCGGCGTGGTCGGCCCGCAGCCGGTCGAGGACGCCGTACAGATTGCCCACATAGCCCGTCCACAGCCGGTCGTGGCCGTCCGGAGTGCCGGGCCACCCGGCCTCGCTGAAGGCGCGGTTCATGTCCCACTTGAGGAAGTCGACGCCGTGGTCGGCGACCAGCCGGGTCAGCCAGCCGTAGGCCCAGTCGGCCACGTCGTCGCGGGCGAAGTTCAGGACGAGTTGGTTGCGCAGCTCGCTGCGGGCCCGGCCGGGGGTGTGCAGGACCCAGTCCGGGTGCTCGCGGTAGAGGTCGCTGTCGGGGTTGACCATCTCCGGCTCCACCCAGATGCCGAAGCGCATGCCCAGGCGGTGCACCGTGTCCGCCAGCGGGCCGAGGCCCCGCGGGAAGCGGTCGCGGGCCGGGGTCCAGTCGCCCAGCCCCGCGTGGTCGCTGCGCCGGGCCCCGAACCAGCCGTCGTCGACCACATACAGCTCCACGCCCAGGGCGGCGGCCCGCTCGGCCAGCGCCTTCTGGTTCGCCTCGGCCACGTCGAAGCCGGTGGCCTCCCAGGAGTTGTAGAGCACGGGCGCCACCTCGCCCCCGTGCGGCAGGACGTGGCGCAGTGTGTACGCGTGCCAGGCCCGGCTCGCCGCGCCGAACCCGCCGTCCGTGAACAGCCCGGCGAACACCGGGGTGGTGAATTCCTCGCCCGGCGCCAGCGGCACGCAGGTGCCCTCGTGGCCGACGCCACCGGTGAAACCGGCGCGTCCGTCCGGTGTGCGCTGCGCGGTGATGCGCCAACTCCCGCTCCAGGCGAGGGCCGCGCCGAAGACCCGGCCGTGCTCCTCGCCGGCGTCGCCCTCGTCCACCATCACCCAAGGACCGGCGTGGTGGCTGGGGATGCCACGCCGGCTGGTCAGCACGGTCTCCCCGTGCGGCAGGCGCTCGCGGCGCAGCTGACTCTCCGCGGACCACTGCCCGGTGACATGACTGAGCCGGTAGTCCGCCAGTGGCGGCAGGGACCAGGCCGCCGAGTCGGCGCACGGCAGGCTGACAGGCTGCTCACCGTCGTTGCGCAGCACCGTCCAGCGCTCGATGACATCCGTGTCGTCCCGCACCCGGTAGTGGAGCGCGACGTGCAGCGGGTAGTGGCGGTCGCGGAATTCCAGATGGAGTTCGCTGACGCCGTCGGACGGTGTGAGGACGCGGTGCCCGGTCGGCTGCCACTCGAAGCCGCGCGAGCCGTCCGCGTAGCGGACCTGGAGGGACGGCGCGCCGTAGCGCGTGCCGCCGTCGACCGGCAGTTCCTCGCCCACCGCGGGGCGTCCCTCGAAGCTGCTCGCCGCCTCCCCGGCCGGCACGACCAGCTGCTCCGCCTCCCGCGGCGTCAGCCGCGGCCCCCAGGCGAGGTGGCAGGGCGCGCCCGTCTCGTCGATGTGCACGGCGTACGAGGTACGGGGCGTGGTCAGCAGCCAGACCCCGGTGTCCGGGGCATGGGAGATCGTCGGCATCGGGCCTCACGTTCGAAGGGCGGCGGGGGAGCGGCGGGTGTCGCGTACGGATGTGGGGCGCTCGGCGAGTGAGAGAAGAGGGTCGCCCAGTAAGCCAACGAGACCTTCGATCACATGTCAACACCCCCGCATGGGCCGGGCTTTGGAAGTGGCATCGGGGCTCACAGGCAATCCTCAGGAGATTCTTGCTTCTTTCATTGACAGCGGAAAATAAGCGGCCTAGGTTCCCGGCCATGTCCTCGCCCTCCGCTGTCGAGTCGTTCCCGGCGCGCACGTCGGCCGCCTCGCAGATCTTCACCACGGTCCTGTCGCAGGGCCCCCTCACCCGCCTGGAAGTGGCGCGGCGGGCGGGGCTGTCGGCCGCGGCCGTCACCAAGGCGGTCCGTCCCCTGATCGAGGCCGGCTACCTGGTGGAGGACGTGGACGAGGACGCGCGCCCGGCACTCGGGCGGCCCGCGAACCTGGTGCGGGTGGATGGCGGCCGTGCGCTGTTCATCGGGGTCAAGGTGACCGGGGACACGATCATCGGTGTGCTCACCGACCTGTGCTGCCGGATCCTCGTCGCCCGGCACATCCCCCTCCCCGCCCGCGACCCCAAGGCGGTGCTGGGGACGGCCGCGGAACTCGTCCGGGAACTGCTCATCGAGGCGGACGGCCTCGGCGTGCGCGTCGCGGGCCTGGGCATGGCCGTCTCCGGCGATGTGGACCGCGCCGAGGGCGTGGTGCGCTACTCGCCCTTTCTGGAGTGGCGCGATGTGCCGCTCGCCGAACTCGCCACCATGACCACGGGTCTGCCGGTGACCGTCGACAACGACGTGCGCGCGCTGACCGTGGCCGAGCAGTGGTTCGGGGCGGGGGTGGGACTGTCCGGCTTCGCCGTCGTAACGGTCGGCGCGGGCATCGGCTGCGGTCTCGTGGTCCACGGCAGGGTGGTGGCCGGGGCCCACGGCGTGGCCGGCGAGATCGGACACGTCACCGTCGACCCGGCGGGCCCCCGCTGCCACTGCGGCAACCGTGGCTGTGTGGAGGCCATCGCGAGCGACGACGCCATCGTCCGCCAGGTCCGCGCGGCCACGGGGGTCCAGGTGGCCGACGCGGTCGAGGCCGCCGGACTGGCCCACGACGGCGTCGCCGGCGCACGGGAGATCTACGCACGGGCAGGCGACGCCATCGGCCGCGGTATCGCCACCGTGGCCAATCTGCTCGGCCCCGAACGCGTGATCATCTCCGGAGAGGGCCTGGCCGCCTACGACCTGTTCGCCGACCACATCCGTGACGCGTTCGCCGCGGCGGCCTTCGGCTCCGCCGCGCGGTGCGACGTGCAGACGCGGCCGCTGCCCTTCGACGAGTGGGCCCGTGGAGCCGCGGCGACCGCCATCCAGTCCTTCATCAGATCAGACGCGAACCAGCGCGGACGAGGAGGAGAACCGCAGCCATGACGCCGCCCGCCTGACACGACCGAGAACACCGTGCCCTCCGCGACCTCTCCCCGCTCCCGTCGCGGACGCGGCGACCGCCTCTCCCGCGCGGCCGTCTTCCCCTGACGCTTGACCGCCCCGCCGGGCCTCGTCCGGCCGGCCCCGCCTGCCTGCCTCGATCGCGCTGCCATTCCCCGCTGCCATTCCCCGCCGTCGGTCGAGACAAGGGCGACCTCCGCCGCCGTACCCCCGAATCCCGCCGCGTCTCCCCGCCACCCCGTTCCCCGAACCACACCCCCAGGAGGCAGACCCATGCGGTCACCCTCGTACCCCGTCATGCCCGTACGCGGTCTGAGATCCCTCGTCGTCCTGGCCCTCGCCGCAGGCCTCGCCACGACGGCCCCGGCCGCGCGGGCACAGCCCGACGGCGGCAAGGCCACCACGGCCACCCAGGCACCCTCGGCCACCGCCGCCGCCAAGCCCTATATGGGCTGGTCCAGTTGGAGCATGCAGTCGTCGAAGTACCCGGGCCTCAACCCGAACGGCGACTACAGCTACCTCACCGAGGCGAACGTCCTCAAGCAGACCGACGCCCTCGCCACCAAGCTCAAGAAGTACGGCTACGAGTACATCAACATCGACGCCGGCTGGTGGCGCGACTACGCGTGGAAGCCCGAGTTCGACAAGTACGGGCGACAGAAGGCCGACCCCGTGCGCTTCCCCAGCGGCATGAAGTCGGTCGCCGACCGCATCCACTCCAAGGGCCTCAAGGCCGGTATCTATCTGCCCGTCGGCCTGGAGAAGGAGGCGTACGGCGGCGGCAAGGTGCCGATCTGGAACGCCGAGGGCTGCACCACCGCCGACATCGTCTACGACGACCTGCGCACCACCAACGGCTGGGACAGCGCGTACAAGATCGACTTTTCGAATCCCTGCGCACAGAAGTACATCGACTCCCAGGCGCGGATGTTCGCCGACTGGGGCTATGACTTCCTCAAGCTCGACGGTGTGGGCCCCGGCTCCTTCAAGAGCGGCGACAACTACGACAACGTCGCCGACGTGGCCGCCTGGCAGAAGGCGATCTCCGCCACCGGCCGCCCGATCCACCTGGAGCTGTCCTGGTCCCTGGACATCGGGCACGCCGACGACTGGAAGAAGCACTCCAACGGCTGGCGCGTCGACACCGACGTCGAGTGCTACTGCAACACGCTCGTCAGCTGGGAGAACTCCGTCGACGACCGCTGGGACGACACTCCGGCCTGGACCCGGCACGCCGGCCCCGGCGGCTGGAACGACCTCGACTCCCTCGATGTGGGCAATGGCGAGATGGACGGCCTGACCAAGGCCGAGCGGCAGAGCTACGCCACGTTGTGGGCGATCGCCAAGTCCCCGCTCTACACCGGCGACGATGTGACCAACCTGGACTCCTACGGGCTGTCGCTGCTGACCAACCGCGAGGTCATCGCCGCCAACCAGGGCGACACCCCGCCCGCGCGGCCGGTCACCCCGTCCGACTCCCAGCAGGTGTGGGCCGCGAAGAACCACGACGGCACCTACACGGTCGCCCTGTTCAACCTGGCCGACAGGCCGGCCTCGGTGACCGCCGACTGGTCGACGCTCGGCTTCACCGGCAAGGCCGCGGTCCGGGATCTGTGGAACCACGAGAACATCGGCACTGACAAGAACCGGATCACCCAGGCCCTGCCCGCCCACGGCTCCCGCCTCTTCACGGTCACCCCGCGCGGCGACGCGCTCACGTGGACCGGTATCGAGGCCGAGTCCTCCGCGAACACCCTCGGTGGCAACGCCTCCGTGGCCGACTGCGCGGCCTGCTCCGACGGCCACAAGGTCGGCAACCTCTACACCGGGTCCAAGCTGACCATCAACAACGTCGTCGTGGACAAGGCAGGCACCTACCAGGTCAAGGTGGCCTACGTCAGCGGTGACGCCCGCTCCGCCGATGTCTCGGCCAACGGCGGCGGCGCCACCCGCCACAAGTTCCCCTCGACAGGCGACTGGTCCACCGTCAATAGTGTCCACGTTCCGGTGACGCTCAAGGCCGGCTCCAACACCATCACGTTCGACAGCGGTTCCGGCTACGCACCGGACATCGACCGGATCGACGTACCGAAGTCCTCCTGAACACCAAGGGGCCCGGCCCCTCGGCCGGGCCCCTTGCCGATCTGCCGATCTCAGACGCCTGGAGCCGCCATGAACCCCCGCCCGACCGACACCGGCGGAGACCCCGACGGAGACCTCAACCCGGACTCCGGCAGGGACCCCAGCAGACGAACCGCGCTGTCCCTCGCGGCGACGGCCGGACTCACCCTGACCCTCGGTGCCCTGCCCGCCTTCACCGCCTCCGCCGCACCCCGGCGCCCGGCCGACACCCCGCCGCTCACCGGTTCCACACACGACGAGCTGTGGTGGCGGGCCCCCGGCGACGAGGGGTCCCTGATCGAGCAGGGCCTGCCGGTCGGCAACGGCCGCCTCGGCGCCCTCGCGAGCAACGACCCCGGCCGCGAGCTACTGCTGATCACCGACGCCACGATGTGGACCGGCGGCCTCAACGACACCCTCGACGCCGACGGCCAATTCCCCTACGGGCGTGGCGACTTCGGCTCGTTCACCCTGCTGGCCCGGCTCACCGTGGACATCCCCGACCACGACCTGTCCGGCGTCAACGGCTACCGCCGCACCCTCGACCTCGCGCAGGGACTGGTCACCAGCTCCTACGTCCACTCCGGCGTCACCTACCGGCGCCAGATCTTCGCCAGCCACCCCGATGACGCGATCGTCCTGCACTTCACACAGAGTGGCGGCGGCCGCTACACCGGCAGCGTCACCCTGGAGGGCACCCACGGCGAAAAGCCCGCGAGCGCGGAGTCGTTCGGAGCGTCCTTCCCCAACGGCCTGCGATACGGCGCGGCCGTCACGGCGTACGGCAGCGGCGGCCGGGTCCGCGTCAACGGCACCCGCGTCGACTTCTCCGGGTGCAAGGACCTCACGGTGGTGGTCAGCGGCGGCACCAACTACGCGCCCGACGCCGACCGCGGCTACCGCGACCCCACCCTCGACCCCGAGAAGCTGGCCCGTACGAAGGTGCTCGCCGCCGCCCGGCACTCCGCGGACACTCTGCGGCGCACCCATATCGCCGACTACCGCGGCCTGTACGAGCGGTTCACCCTCTCGCTCGGCACCTCCACGGACGCCCAGCGCTCCCTGGACACCTGGCAGCGCCTCACCGCACGCGCCCGGGACGGGGTCCCCGATCCCGAACTGGAGGCGTACTACCTCCAGTTCAGCCGCTATCTGATGATCTCCGGCTCGCGCGACAGCCTCCCCCTGAACCTCCAGGGCCTGTGGCTGGACGGCAATGACCCGGACTGGATGGGCGACTACCACACCGACATCAACATCCAGATGAACTACTGGATGGCCGACCGGGCAGGGCTGTCCCCGTGCTTCGACGCCTTCGCCGACTACTGCCTCGCCCAGCTCCCGTCCTGGGCCAAGCTCACCCACGACCTCTTCAACGACCCGCGCAACCGCTACCGCAACTCCACAGAGAAGGTCGCCGGCTGGACCGTGGCCTTCTCCACCAACATCCACGGCGGAAGCGGCTGGTGGTGGCATCCCGCGAGCAACGCCTGGCTGAGCAACAGCCTGTACGAGCACTACGAGTACACCCAGTCGCGGGCGTATCTGGCGAAGATCTACCCGCTGCTCAAGGGCGCCTGTGAGTTCTGGGAGGCGCGGCTGCTCACCACCACCCTCCCCGGCACATCCAGAGAGGTGCTGATCGACGACAAGGACTGGTCGCCCGAACACGGCCCGCAGGACGCCAAGGGCATCACCTACGCCCAGGAACTGGTGTGGGCGCTGTTCGGCAACTTCGCCGCCGCGGCCGCCGAGCTGAAGAAGGACACCGACTACGCGGACACGATCGCCTCGCTGCGGAAGAAGCTGTACCTGCCGGAGGTGAGCCCGAAGACCGGCTGGCTCCAGGAGTGGATGTCCCCCGACAACCTCGGGGAGACCACCCACCGCCATCTGTCCCCGCTGATCGGCCTGTTCCCCGGCGACCGTATCCGCCCCGACGGCTCCACTCCCCAGGAGCTCGTGGACGGGGCCACCGCCCTGCTCACCGCGCGTGGCATGAACAGCTTCGGCTGGGCCAACGCCTGGCGGGCCGCGTGCTGGGCGCGGCTGAAGGACGCCGACACGGCATACCAGCTCGTGGCCAACAACCTCCGCCCGTCCACTGACGGCAGCAACGGCACCGCGTTCAACCTCTTCGACATCTACGAGGTGGAGAAGGGCCGCGGCATCTTCCAGATCGACGCCAACTTCGGCACCCCGGCCGCCATGAGCGAGATGCTGCTGTACTCCCGCCCCGGCCATCTGGAACTGCTCCCCGCCCTGCCCGACGCCTGGGCCGCGTCCGGTTCGGTCACGGGACTGGCCGCGCGAGGTGGCTTTGTCGTCGATCTGCGCTGGGAGCGGGGGGTGCCGACCTCGGCCCGGATCCACAGCGTCGGTGGCTGGACGACGACGGTGACCCATGGCGGCACCTCCCGCACGGTCCGCCTGGAGCCCGGCGCGTCCGTCACGCTGAAGGGGTTCACCCGATGACGGCTCGCCGCGCCGCCACCGGTGGCCTGGGCGTCGTACTGCTCGCGGCCGCCGCGCTGCACGCCACACCCGCCGCGGCGGCGGGCGGCCGACACGAGGTCGTCACCTGGGCGGCGAGCGCGGATCGGGTAGGAGACGGGACGCCCGACCGCGGCTATCGGATGGTCGTGCACACCAGCGTCGGCGGGAGCGATCTGCGCATCCGCCTCTCCAACGCCTTCGGCGACCGTCCGCTGACCCTCGACAGCTCTTACGCCGGCGTGCAGAAGTCGGGCGCCGAGCTGGAGCGGGGCAGCAACCGGCGGTTGACCTTCGGCGGCGCGCCCACCGTCACCATCCCGGCGGGCGAGGTGGTGGTCAGCGACGCCCTGCCCGGCAGCCTGCCCGCCGCCACCAACCTGGTCGTCAGCCTCCACACCCCCGACGCGGCCGGTCCCGCGACGGGCCACGGGATGGCGACGCAGACGTCGTACACGACCCAGGGCGACCACACGGGGGAGGAGAGCGCCGCGCACTGGACGGACCCCACCGGCTCCTGGTTCTACCTCGACGCCGCCACCGTCCGGACCTCCGCCGCGACCGGTGCCGTGGCCGCGCTCGGCGACTCCATCACCGACGGCTGGCAGTCCACCACCGACCTCAACCGCCGCTGGCCCGACTACCTCGCGCGCCGGTTGCGGCAGGCGGCCACAGAGGTCAAGGGAGTGGCGAACGAGGGGATCTCCGGCAACAAGGTCCTCGCCGACGGCGCCGGGCAGAGCGCCCTGAACCGGCTCGACCGTGATGTGCTGTCCCTTCCGGGTGTGCGGACCGTGTTCCTCTTCGAGGGAGTCAACGACATCAAGGCGCACACCGGTGTCACCGCCGCGGACATGATCGCCGGATACCGACGGATCATCGAGCGGGCGCACACGGCCGGCCTGTGCGTGGTCGGTGCCACCGTGGGGCCCTTCAAGGGCTGGAGCGAATGGGACACGGCCGCCGAGCGGGTACGCCAGGAGGTCAACGCCTTCATTCGCGGCAGCGGTGAGTTCGACGCGGTGACCGACTTCGACCGCGCCCTGCGCAGCCCCTACGACCCCGAGCGCATCCTGCCGTTATTCGACAACGGAGACCATCTGCACCCCAACGACAAGGGGATGCAGGCGCTGGCCGACGCCATCGACCTCACGGCACTCGACTGCGCCGACGGCCCCTGAGACCCGTTCGACCCGCCGCGGGCCCGGGGGCGGGGGCCCGCGGGGGCGTGGGGGGGGGGCCCGGGGGGGCCGCCGCCCCCCACCCGCCCCCCCCCCCCCCCGCCGCCCCGTTACCCCCGTCCCCCCGGCGGGGCCGGGGGGGCGGGCCCCGGCGGTCGCATGGCGCGGGGCCACGGTGGCAACTGGCCGCATGGCTCGCGCTTCAGGCGGACCGGCGAACCTCCACTTCACGCGGCCCGTGGGCACCTCCTCGCACGCCTACAGGCTGACGTTCAACGTGGGCCCGTCTCACTGTTCGCCCGGGCGGCGGGCCGGAGGTGGCGGGGGCAGGACCGCGCCCGAGGTGAAGCGGCTGGGCCGGAAGTCCTTCAGCAGGGGGGACTCTTTGCCGTAGAGCTCGTCCGCGACCAGGCGGCCGAGCAGCGGGGCCAGGGTGATGCCGCTGTGGGTCGCCACCACATAGAGCGGAACGTCGGCGGAGGGGAAGCCCGCCACCGTGAAGCCGTCGCCCGGCATGGCGCGCCGGCCGACCCGTACCTTCTCCACCACGGTGCCCTCGGCGCCGTTCAGCACCTCGGGCAGGCGGGCCAGCATGGCGGTGGCGATCTCGCCGTCGGGTGCGTACGGCTCGGCGGGGTCCGCCGTCGCGTCCAGCTCCAGGGCCTGGAGCAGCAGCCGACCGCCGCCGTCCGGGCGGACGTTCAGCCGTGGGCCGGTCAGCACGCGGGACAGCCGCGCGGCCGCCGGTGCGGTGGTGGCGAGGAAGCCGACCGTGGCCGAGCCCGCGAGATCCGGGTCGGCCATGGGGACGTGCGCACCGGTCAATTGGGCCACTTCCTGTGTCCACCGGCCCGCGCAGCTCACCACCGTGTCCGCCGGGTGGCGGCCGCCGTCGGCGCAGATCACCGTGGCTCCGGTCGTGCCGTGTTCGATCGCGGTCACCCTGGCGCCGCCGACCACCGTCGCGCCCCGGTCCCTGGCCGCTCCCAGCAGCCGGGACAGCAGCAGCACGGGCAGGGTGTACGCCTCCTCGGGGAAGAAGGCGAACACGGCGTGGGACGGTGCCGGCGCGAGGTCCGGCTCCAGCTCCCGGGCCTGTTCCGCGGTGAACCATTCCGCCGGGTAGCCGCGGGCCGTCAGCCGTGTCACCCGCCCGGCCAGCACCTCCTTGTGCCGGTCCGTCACCGCCCACTCCAGGTTTCCGGCGGGGAAGAACCACGGCGCGCCGTCCCCGGCCAACTCGTAGTGTGCGCGGATACCGGCGTGGTTGAGCGCGAAGTACGGCTCCGGCTCCTTGTTCGCGCTGTTGATCCAGGCGAACGAGTTCGCGGTGGTGCCCGCTCCGGGGTGATCGGCCTCCAGTACGGTGACCCGGGCGCCACGCGCGGCCAGCTCCGCCGCCACCGCCGCGCCCACCACTCCGGCTCCGATGACCACAACTCGCACGGGAATCCTCCTTGGCACGAAGGTCAGTTCTCGGGGTCGGCCCCGAACAGATGCGCGACGCCGACGACGCGCTCGATGATGACGACGGCCACCGCGGCGAAGAGCACCATCACGGTGCCGACGGCGGTCACGGTCGGGTCGTAGTTGTACTGAAGGTAGTTGAAGATCCGCACCGGCAGGGTCTGCATGTCCGTGGTCACCACGAACAGCGCGATCGTCAGGTCGTCGAAGGATGTGATCAGGGCGAAGAACGCCCCCGCGATCAGCGGCCCGCGCACGGCGGGCAGCGTCACATGCCAGAACACCTGTGGAGCCTTGGCGCCCAGCCCGGCGGCGGCCAGCTCCGCCGACCGGTCGAGCCCGGCGAGCCCGGCCAGCACCAGGCGCACGGTGTACGGGACGGTCAGCACCAGATGCGCCAGCAGCAGGGTGAGCGGGCTGGACGCCATGCCGAGCTGGGCGTACCACTGGAGCAGCCCGATGCCGAGCACGATCGTCGGCACGGCGAACGCACTCGAGAACAGCCTGTCCAGCACCGACTTCCCCGGAAAGGGATAGCGGTGGATGGCCAGGCCCGCGGCGAGCCCGAGCGCCGTGGACACCACGGCCGCTCCCGCCGCCACGCCGATGCTGAGCAGGAACGAGTCCAGGAACTCGGGGCGGTTCAGCAGCTCCGCGTACCAGTGCAGGGTCAGCCCCTTGGGCGGGAAGGTGACGTAGCTGGTCGTGGTGAGCGAGGAGGCGATGGTCACCAGCACGGGCGCCAGCAGGAACAGGCCGACGAGCGCGGCGAACACGGCTCCGAGCAGGCGCCTCGCGCGCCCGCCCGCGCCGGTGGCGATCGGCTCGCCCGCGACCTTGCTGGTTGCCCCTTCGGTTTCCGCTGCCGTGGTCACGCGAACACCTCCTTGCCGCCACGCCCGCGCAGCAGTCGGGCGTACACGGCCGTCAGAATCGTCGTCACCACGATCAGGACGAAGCCGATCGCCGCCGCGTACGGCCAGTTCAGATTGGACGTCGCCTCGGTGTAGACGAAGTACGGCATCAGCTTCACCGTGGGCCCGCCCAGGATCGCCGGGGTGACGAAGCTGGAGACGGTCAGGCTGAACACGATCAGCGAACCGGCGAGCATCCCCGGCAGGGACAGCGGCACGGTGATCCGCCAGAAACACGTCCAGCCGCTCGCCCCCAGGCCCTTGGCCGCGGGTGTGAGGGCCGGGCCGATCCGGTCCAGGCTGCCCATCAGCGGCAGCACCATGTACGCGAGCATCACATGCACCATGCCGACCACGACCGCGATGTCGTTGTACAGCATCTTCGGCGCGTCCAGGCCCATGGCGTGGAACCCGTCCGCGATCGGCCCCTTCGGCCCGAGCAGCACCAGCCATCCGTATGCCCTGGTCACCATGGAGATGAGCAGTGGTGACAGCAGCACGAGGGAGAGGTAGTTGCGCGTCCTGGGGGAGCGGCCGCGCAGATAGACGGCGAACGGGTAGCCCACGACGAGGCAACCGAGGGTGGTCAGCGCGCCGATCCACAAGGTGTGCCACAGCACCTCCCGGTAGAAGGAGTCCCCGAGGAACCGCGTGTAGTTGTGCAGTGTGGGATCGCCCGCCTGGGTGCGGAAGCTGTTGTACACCAGCATGAACAGCGGTGCGATGAAGAGCAGGGCGAGCACCGCGATGGCGGGGGAGGCCAGCAGCAGACCGGTGCGCCACGGGCCGCGCTTCTTGACCGGCCGGGAAACCCCCGGCGCCGACGCCGAGCCGTCGGGCGTCAGGGCCGTGCCGTCAGCGACGCGTGCTGTGGCTGCCATGCGCAGATCACCTCCTGACCCAGCGCGGGCACCTCGGAACCGAACGGCAGCGTGGCCTCGATGCGTCCAGCGGCCGTGGCCACGACGCAGCGGACACGGGTGCCGAGGAAACGGGTGGCCTCGACGGTGCCGGGCAGCCCCGGCTCCGCCGCCGTATGGGTGGATGTGCTCGCCGAGCGGCCCTGCCCGGACACGGCTTCGGGCGTGGCCAGCACCCGTACGGCCTCCGGCCGCACATAGAGCCGTACCGCCTCGCCGTCGCCCGGCGCGGTGCCCACCGGTGTCGCCGTGACGAGGTGGGTGTCACCGATCCGGCAGCGGTGCCCCTCGGCGGCCGCCCCCGCCGCGATCCCGTCGAGCACATTGACCTCGCCGACGAACTGCGCCACGAAGTCCGTGGCCGGGCGCAGATACACGGTCTCGGGGACGTCCAGCTGATGGATCGCCCCCTCGGCCATCACCGCGATCCGGTCCGACACCGCGAGCGCCTCGTCCTGATCGTGGGTGACCAGGATCGTGGTGGTGCCCACCCGGCGCTGGAGGGCGGCGACCTCCTCGCGCAGACGCACCCTGAGCTGGGCGTCGAGGTTGGAGAACGGCTCGTCGAGCAGCAGCAGATCGGGCTCCACGATCAGCGCCCTGGCCAGGGCGGTGCGCTGGCGCTGCCCGCCGGAGAGCTGGCGCGGATAGCGCTCGTCCATACCGTCGAGCCCCACCAGCTCCAGGGCCTCGGCCGCCCTGCGCCTGCGCCGGGCCGCGCCGACCTTGCGCATCCGCAGGCCGAACGCGATGTTCTCCGCCACCGTCATATGGGGGAAGAGGGCGTAGGACTGGAACACCATGCCCATGGCCCGCCGGTTCGCCGGGAGCCGGGTGATGTCGCGGCCGTCCACCTCCACCACGCCGGAGTCGGGCAGCAGATGGCCCGCCACCATGTTCAGCGTGGTGCTCTTGCCGCATCCCGACGGACCGAGCAGGGTGAGGAACTCCCCGGGCTCCATCGTCAGGTCGATGCCACGGACGACCTCCTTGCCGCCGAGGGCCTTGTGGATCCCCTTGAGTACCAGCCGCCCGCGGGCGCTCCCGGCCCGCGTGGCGGTGTCCGTCCCGGTCGGCGCGCTCTCCTTGCCCACGGTGTCCGTCCCCGCGGTCACTTGCTCTCCACCTGCTTGTTCCACTTGTCGGTCCAGGCGGAGCGGTTCTTGTTGATGGTCTTCCAGTCGAGCTTCAGCAGGGAGTCCACCTTGTCGGTGCTGACGACCTTGTTCTTCAGGGCGGGGTCCTCCTTGACGCCCTGGACCACCGAGCCGTCGTAGGTCGCCTTCGCGAGCGCCCGCTGGACGGATGCTTCCAGCAGATGGGCCACGAACTTCTGGGCCAGCTCCTCATGCGGTGCCTTCTTGACCACGTTCGCCGTGGTCACCAGGCCGATCGCACCGTCCTTGGGGTAGACGAACTCGATCGGGAAGTCCTTCTCCGCCAGCGTCGAGGTCCGCGACACCCCCCACACCGAGGCGGCGGCCTGGCCCTGGAGGAAGTAGTTGGACACATCGGCGGTGGTGTCGAACGTCGCCGCGTTCTTGGCGATCTTCTTGACCGCCGTGAGACCGGGGTCGACATCCTTCTCCGAGCCGCCGTTCGCCTTGGATGCGCCGACCAGCAGCCCCACCCCGTAGGTGTTGGTGATCGAGGGGAGGACCACCTTGTCCTTGAGCTTGGGGTTGGCCAGATCCTCCCAGGTGGTGGGCTTGGGGATGCCATGATCCTCGAACCACTCGGGGTTGTAGGCGATGCCCGTGGCGGTCAGCCCGAACCCCACGCCCGAGTCGTTCTCCATCCGGGCGATCTTCACCACGTCGTCCACCGGCACCACCTTGGTGTCGATCGACGCGAGCAGCCCGGCCTCCAGCGCCTGCGCCTGGGGACCGTCGTCCACCAGCGCCACGTCGATCTGCGGATTGGCGCGCTGCGCCTTGAGCTTGGCGACGGTGTCGGTGGAGGAGCCGGGGATGTAGGTGACCTTGCAGCCGCAGCTCTTCTCGAACGCGGGCAGGACCGAGTCGCGGAACGCCGTCTCGAACGAGCCGCCGTAGCCGGCCACCACCAGGGCGCCTCCCTTGCCGCCACCGGCGGAGGGATTGGGGGCGCCGCAGCCGGTGACGGCGACGGTGAGCGCCAGGGCACTGGTCACGGCACACAGGGTGGGCAGGGCTGATCGGGGGGATGGCATGGCTACCTCCTGCGATGAGAGATGGAAGTGCCGTTCCCGCGACCGGAGGTGGCGGGAGGGAAGGGGGAAACGAGGGGTGACCGGGGGAGAGAGGAGGCGGGAAGCGGTTCGGTGGCGAAGCGAACAGGGGTCAGCGGCCTTGGAGAGAGGTCTCCACATAGAAGCGGGAGGTGTCGGTCGGCAGGATCATTTCGAGGTGTTCGACCACCTCGTCGTTCTCCGCCCAGGTAGTGCGCAGCCAGCGGAAGACCGCGGTACCCGGCTTCAGGCCGAAGAGCTCGGCGTGCTCCTCGTCCAGGGAGTACGGCTCCACGTAGAGCCGCGAGCGCTGCAGTGGCACGCCGCGGTCGCGGAGGTACATATGGCTCGTGATGGTGACCAGATCCTGGTCGAGCAGGTCGGGGGCGAATCGGAAGGGCAGCACGGCGAGCTCCGTGCCGGTCACGCGGCTGCCGTCGGGGCTGAGCTTGTGGCGATCGAGCTGTACGACGGCGTCGTTGTCGTCCAGGCCGGGCAGCCGCAGCGCCGCGCCGCCCGCGGGCAGGACCTTGGCGCTGATCACCCGGTGGTCGCCGTGGGCCTCGGGCCCGCTGGTCAGTACGCCCGCGGCGCGGAGCAGATTCTCCTCATCGGTGGTCTGTGCGACGAACGTGCCGTGCCTGCGGTACCGGACGACCAGTCCGGCGTCCACGAGCTCGCGCAGCGCGCGCTGCACGGTGATCCGCGAGACACCGAACTGTTCTCCGAGCTCGGCCTCGGTGGGCACCCGGGTCCCCGGCTGCCACCGGCCGTCCCGGATGTTGCCCTCCAGCTCCCGGCGGATCTGCTCGTACAGCGGGAGGTCACGTTCGGCCATGCGAAGAGAGTGATCTCACCCAATTGATATGTCAATACGTTGGATGGATATGACTCACGGCCGTAACGCATCCTCGGTCCGCGGCGGCGCGACGGCTTCCCATCCGGCAGGGGCCGCCTGCGGCAGGGGAATGCCCTGGAACACGCCGTCCGGGTCGACGGTTTTCTTGATCGCGAGCAGCCGGGCGGTGTTGCCGCCGTAGGCTTAGGGGATCTGGTCAGTGGCCTCGGGCCCCAGCGAGTTCGCGTAGCCGCCGGCGAAGGCGTGCGGCTCCAGCGCCGCCGAGGCGGCATCGGCCCAGGCGGCGTGCCGGCCGCTGTCCTTCTCCGGCGTCCACACGGCGATGACCTCGGCCATCATGTGCGGTTTGCGCAACGCGAAGGCCGTCTCCGACCACGGGACACGGGCGGCCGCTCCGTGGAAGTGGTGCAGGGAGAAGGCCGACAGGGGCGACGTCATCGCCTTGGCCCCCTGCACCAGGGCGTCCACCACCTCGGGGGTGTGGCGGGGGAGGGAACGCGTGCGGATGGTGACGTACCGCCCGTCCGGGAACATCGTGTCCCGTGCGGCTATCGCGGCCGCGAACGAACCGGTCTCGAACTCGGCCACCGCGGCGCTGCCCAGGCGCGTCAGCCGCTGTACCGGACCGGCCGGATCCGTGCCGACGACCGGCTCGCCGGACCAGGTCGGCCACAGCATGGCCATGGGCTTCCCCTGAGGGCCGTTGATGACCCCGGTCTGGACCGTCAACGCGTCCGGGCAGTCCGACAGGACGTCCTCCAGCCGGGCGAAGACCTTCTGGGCCTGCCGCAGCGAATACAACACCATCCCCGTGACCACGGCGGGCACCGCGTGCAGACGGATCTCCATGGACGTCACCACGCCGAAGTTGCCACCTCCGCCGCGCAGTGCCCAGAACAGGTCCGGCTCGTGCTCGGCGTCGGTCCAGACGACGGATCCGTCGGCCAGCACCACCTCGGCACCCGTCAAGTTGTCGGCGGCGAGGCCGAATCGGCCGCCCAACGGGCCGTATCCACCGCCCAGGGCCAGCCCGGCCATGCCCAGGGTGCCGATGGTGCCGGTGGCGGCGACCAATCCGTACCGGTCGGCGGCGGCGAGCACACGGTTCGCCCTGGCCCCTCCGGCAACGGTCGCCCGACGGGCCCCCACATCGATGTGCACCGAGCACATCGGGGTCAGATCCAGCGTCAGCCCATCGTCGGTGAGCGCACGCCCCGCCCAGTCATGGCCTCCGCTCCGTACCGACAGCGGCAGACCGAACTCACGGGCCGTCCGGACTCCGGCCCGCACCTCGGCAGTCGATGTGCAGCGCAGCAGAATCGCGGGCCTGGGCGCGACCGCGCCGTTCCACAGCGCGGTACCCGCCGCGTACTCGGGACCCCCGGTGATGACCCGATCGGCAGGCAGGAGCCTCTTGAGTTCCGCTACCGCCCGCTGCCGAGTCGGTGAGTCGACTGTCATGCCTTGCTCCATCGGTACATGTGGTACATCGATATGCGATCACAGGCGGAGAATGCCGTCCGCGGCGAGTGACGCGTGATACGCGAATTCCCAGAAGTCCATATGTCCGATGGCCAGGTTCACATGCATCAGATTGACTTCCGGGGGCAACAGACGGAATTCGCGGGGGAGCTCCATGTCTCCGTCCTCCAGCTCCTGGCTTCTGGTCGACACCGCGAGCAGGGTGTGCTCGCCCCTCATGGTGGCGGCATCGGCCAGGAACACGACCTCGAGCGCTGGTTCGGCGGCGGCGGCGGAGAGCACGTCATCCGGACTCGCCCCGGCGAACGCACGGTTGTCGACCAGGTAGGTGCGCACCTCGAACCCGTTCTGGTCGGGCTGACCGAGCAGGTCGACGACGGCCCGCCATGCTTCGTCGTCCGAATGGTCCGTGCGTATGACAAGGGCCTCGGATTCGAAATCGTGATGCGTGAAATCGATGGCCGGGAGCATGGAGGGATTGGGCATGGGAAATCCTCTAGTTACTTTCTGGTGAGAACCGCAGGAGCGTGACCGAGTGTGCCGGGAACGTCCAGTTCAGGGAGTTGCCCTTCGCCGTGGCGTGGGACTTTTCGATCGTGACGGCGTCGGGGTGTTCGTCGTTGTTGAAGTCGTCGTAGGACCTGCCCGCCACCACGGACATGTCGACCGTGCCGGCATGCCGAAACCCCCCTAGGTCGACCCGGGACTTGACGTCGTCATCAGGTGAGCGGTTGACGACGAGGACGCTGAGCGTTCCATTCTTGTCGACGGTGGCATTCGTCACCAGCGCCTCGTAGGACGAGCCCAGCGGTGTCTCGTGGGTGGAGACCTCGGGGTTGCTCTTCACCTCGCTGTCCACGACATGTCCGCCGCCGTGGAAGAAGTCGCTCAGCTGCTCGCGCACGATCGCGTCGGGGGTGCGCACGAAGCTGGGCGCACCGCCGAAGAGTGTCCGTGACAGTCCCGGCTTCTCCCCGATCAGGCCGTTGCCCGTGGTCCAGCGGACGCCGAGGTCGGCGAACCGGGCCCACTGCGATGCCATGTAGAGCGCGTGCGACATGGCGTAGGAGTACTCGCGATATTCCTCGGCGCCCTGATTCTTCCCGAAGAAGAGCGCGCCGCACTCGGACACGGCGACGTAAGCGCCTTCCTTGCCGTGTTTCTGTACGAGTGCGGTGAGGTCGGAGACCATCTTGGCGGCGGCCGCGTCCCCGAGCATCTGGTAGTCGTGTCCGGCCCGTTTGTCCGGGAAGCGCGTGGCCTTCAGATCCCGCGAGAAGTTCGTGTACGGGTGGATCGCCATGCCGTCGTACTTGTCGGCGTGGCCGTGTTCGGCGAGGAGCTCGGGGAAGCTCTTCCCGCCCGCGAGCTTTCCGGCCTCGATGGGTGCCCAGACGGCGAGCACGTCGATCGTGGGATCGACGGCCTTCATCTTGGTGTAGTAGTCGACGAACCCGTCGTGGGGACCGGAGTCGTAGTCGGC
>NZ_JBHYVB010000098.1:21751-40113 GCF_042750115.1 Streptomyces sp. NPDC059455 | reverse complement strand
GGCGGAGCCCAAGCCCCGGCCCGGGGTCTGAGGCGGAGCCCAAGCCCCGGCCCGGGGTCTGAGGCGGAGCCCAAGCCCGGGGTCTGAGGCGGAGCCCAAGCCCGGGGTCTGAGGCGGAGCCCAAGCCTCGGGCCGGGGTCTGGGGCGGAGCCCCGGTTTCGGGAAGGGGCGGGGAGGGGAAAACAGCCCGCCGCAGGCGCCACGCTTCGCCGGACAACACACCCGGGAGGGGCCCGGAGAAGGGCAGCGCGTCAGCGCGTCAGCCGGTATGCGTAGCCGGGGACGAACATCCCCGCACCGGCGGCACAGCCGTCCGCCTGGCCCGGCTGCTTGACCCACAGGAAGGCATCGACCCCGGGGATGCCCGTGGCGGCGGTGGGAGGTCTGCCCAGCTTGCGGCCCGGCGGATCGCAGAAGCTGTGCTTACGCGTGGGCCCCGCCCCGTTACGGCTGGTGTCCACCACGACCCCCAGCCGGGGCCGACGCAGCTCCCGGACCACGGACAGCCCGTAGCGCACCTCGTCGGCGGTGGCGTTGAAGTTGGAGACGTTGACCGCTATCCCGTCCCCGTACCGCTCTATACCGGCGCGCCGCAGCCGCTCGGCCATGGTCCGCGCGGGCTCCCATCCGGAGTTCCCGGCGTCGTAGTACACCCGGGCGCGGGGCGCGCCCCGCTGGAGCGCCCGCGCCGCGTACGCCAGCGCCGCGAACCGATCCGTCTGCTGCCGCCGCTTGAGGCAGCTCATATGCGCGAGCGCGTCCGGTTCGAGGATGACGATGGCGCGCCCGTCCCCTATGCCCCGGGTGAGGGCGTCGCTCCAGCGCCGGTAGGCGGCCGTGTTCCCGGCGCCGCCGGAGCTCAGCTGCTGGCAGTCGCGCTGGGGGATGGTGTAGGGGACCAGCACCGGCAGCCGTCGCTGGGCTGCGGCGGTGCGGACGAGGTTGCGGGCCCGCTCCTCGATCAGGGACTCATTGGTCTCGGTGAGCCAGGCGGCCTGAGGCTCGGCGGCGATCCGCCGGGCGATGGCCGCCGCCCGCCGGTCGTGCGGATGGTCCCGCACCCAGGTCGCGGCCGGGTTGTGGGGGTCGACGTAGAAGCGCGTCGTGGCCGGGAAGAACGGCTTGGCCACGGGGAGCGACGGCTTGGTGGCGGGCGGCCGCGCCGGGCCCACGAACAGGGCCTGCACGGTGGTCGCCGCCATCACCACCTCGACCACCAGCACCATCACGATCAGCTGGGCGATGCCCCGCCCCGCCCACCGGGAGGTGCGGGCACGCACCGGCGGGCGGGGGCGGCGGTCGCGGCCGCACAGTCTCATGCTCATGGCGAGTCCTGCCCGGCCTCAGCCGTGGTGGGAGTTGTCGGGCGGCCTGCGGCGGCTGATGAGCACCACCGCCAGGATCGCGAGCACCACCAGGACCCCGGCCACCACACCTATCGTGACCAGGGCGGATTCATCCCCCTCGGTTTTGGGGGCGGCTGCGTCCGGGGTGGCGGACGGATGGCGGCGGGGCGCGGAGAGCTCGGCGGAGGCGGGGGGCGCGGCCCGGTCCGCCAGCGCCTTGGCCGGGGCGATCACCCCGTAGCCATAGCGCGGGTCGTGGCCCGAGGAGCCCTTGCGGTCGGCGGTGTCGATCAGCTTCTGGACCACCTGGTTGGCGTTCCAGCGGGGGTGTTCCGAGCGCAGCAGCGCGGCGCCCGCCGCGACCCAGGGCGCCGCGAAGCCGGTGCCGTCGCCGGTCCAGTAGTCGTTGTTTCCGGAGGTGGTGAGGATGGCGACGCCGGGGGCGGCCAGGAGGGTCTTCCCGCCGTGGTGGGAGGAGGTCCAGACGGCGCCCTTCTTGTCGGTGGCCACCACGGCGACCACTCCGGGGAGGGCGGCCGGGTAGGTGGGCCGGTTGCCGATCTTGCCGTTGTCGCCCGCGCCGGCCACGATCACGGCGTCCTTGCCGGCGGCGTACTTCACCGCGGACCGCAGTGCGGGGGTCGGCCGCTTGAAGTCGACGGCCAGGTCGATGACGCGCGCGCCATGGTCCACCGCGTACCGGATGGCCTTCGCGGTGGGGTCGGCGAGGGGCTTTCCGTCGCGGTAGACGCCGAGCGGCATCACCTTGGCCTTGGGCGCGAGCCCGTACACCCCGTCGCCGCGGTAATTGCGGCCGGTGCCGGCGATGATTCCGGCGGCATGGGTGGCCTGCTCGGCGGCCTTGCCGCCGTCCCGGGTGCCGTAGCCGCCGGTGCCGCCCGCGAAATCCTTTCCGCGGACCACGCGCCCGCGCAGATCCGGATGGGAGGCGTCGACGCCGGTGCCGATGACCGCCACGGTCACTCCGGCGCCTTTGCTGAATTTCCAGGCACGCTCCGCCTTGAGCGCGGTCAGCGCCCATTCGGAATCGTGCAGTCCACCGGATTGGGAATCACTTGCCGCAGCCGACGTGGCCAGTGCGAGTGTCATCATCGCGATGACCGCTCCGGCCCGGCCGGCGAATGGATGGCGTGACATCACGTGACCTGACATTACGTCACCTACTCTCCTCGCACGGGACGCAAGGCCGTCCGGCCCATTTCATCTTTGGGCATCCCCCGCAGGTACTGGCACCCACGAGAGGGTGAGCGTCCCGTCCCTTCTTTGGGGGACCGCTCCGGATACCCCGGCCCCGGCTCTCCCCAATACGGGGGATAGGAGGGGTCCGCCGAAGGTGTACCACCCGCTCCCCCGGGCGCGGGTACTACCTCCTTTTCGGGTGACGCACTCTTGGGTCAACGGCGATAAGAGCCTCCTGTCGAGGGAGTCGCGATGCAGCGTTTCCGAACGTTCAGCGAGCGCACCGGAGAGCCGGGCGACGAGGCGGACAGCACCGACCGTAATGACCGCAGGCGGGCCGGAATGCTGCCCCGAGTCCGCCAGGTCCGGAACCCGATGGCGGGCATGCCCGGTCTGGCCCTGCGTTTCGCGGTGGTCGGCGGGGGCGGTGTGGTCGTGAACACGGTGGTTCTCTTCGTCCTCTATCACTGGGCCGGACTGCCGCTGCTGGCGGCGTCGTCGATAGCGGTGGAACTCGCCGTGGTCCACAACTATCTGCTGAACGACCGGTGGACCTTCGCGGTGGCCACTCCGTCCCTCCGACGATTTATCAAGTTCAATGTCTCGGTCCTGGGCGGACTCGGGGTCAATGTGCTCATCGTCTGGACACTGGTGCACACCGGAACGCATCTGCTGCTGGCGAATTGCGTCGGCATCGCGGCGGCTTTCGCGGTCAACTTCGCGTCGAGTACCGGCTGGGTCTGGGGGAGGCGGAGCCGATGATTGTCTCCATCATCTACCTGGTGCTGATCGTGGTCTCGGTTCTGCTCACCGTGCAGTCGGCCCATGTCCTCTATCTCATGCTCTACACCTGGGACCGGGCGGATGCCGAACGGAGGGCCCGGGCGCCGGATGAATTCCTGCCGCCCCAGATCTCCTTCAGTGTCCTGCTGCCCGCCCGGCATGAGGAAGACGTCATCCAGAGCACCATCGAGCGCGTGGTGCGGGCCAACTATCCGGCCGAACTGCTGGAGGTCTTCGTGATCTGCTCACAGGACGACGACGGCACGATCAAAAAGGCCGAGGAGAAGATCGACGACCTGAAGCGGAAGGGGCTGCGCAATGTGCGGGTCGTGGTGTTCGACGACAAGCCGATCAACAAACCGCACGGCCTCAACACCGCTCTCCCGCACACCGCGAATCAGGTGGTGACAATTTTCGACGCGGAGGACGACATCCACCCGGAGATCTTCAACCTGGTGAACACCGTGATGGTGCAGGAGAAGGTCAGGGTGGTCCAGGCCGGTGTGCAGCTGATGAACTACGAGTCCAACTGGTACTCGACGCTCAACGTCCTGGAGTACTTCTTCTGGTTCAAGAGCCGGCTGCACTACCACGCCCACTTCGGCTCGATCCCGCTCGGCGGCAACACCGTCTTCTTCGCCCGTGAGCTGCTGCTGCGGCTCGGCGGCTGGGACGACCGCAACCTCACCGAGGACGCCGACATGGGTCTGCGGATATCCGCCATGGGCGAGCGGGTGCGCGTCGTCTACGACGACCGGTATGTGACCAAGGAGGAGACCCCGCCGACCCTCGGCCATTTCATCCGGCAGCGCACCCGCTGGAGCCAGGGCTTTATGCAGACCCTGAAGAAGGGCACCTGGAAGAAGATGCCGACGCGCAAACAGCGCTGGCTCGCCTTCTACGTCCTGGTGTTCCCGCGCGGGCAGGCGCTGCTCGGCATCTATCTGCCGATCTCGCTCGGCATGATCCTCATCCTCAAGGTGCCGGTCCTGATCGCGCTCTGCTCGTATCTGCCCGTACTGCTGCTGGCCGCGCACTTTCTGGTCCAGGCGGTCGGCCTGTACGAGTTCACCGGCGCCCATGGCCTCGAAGCCTCGCCGAAGGCGATCGTGCGCATGGCCATCGCCTGGTTCCCCTTCCAGATGGTGCTGGCGTACGCCGCGCTGCGGGCCATGCGGCGCGAGATGCTCGGCCGCCACGACTGGGAGAAAACACAGCACGTAGGCGCCCACCGGGCCACCACCGAGGAGGCGGAGTCGCGTGTCGGATAACCCCACGCCCTCGCGGCCGTCGGCCGTCGGTGCGGAAGGCCGGAAGACCGCGGCGAGCAAGAGCGCCGCACCGGGCAAGAAGACCACGGCGAACAAGAACGCCGCGCCGGGCAAGAGCACCACGACGGCCAAGAACACCGAGGCGGCCAAGACCACCACGACGAGCAAGAACACCGCGCCGGCCAAGAAGACCGCGGCGAGCAAGAGCGCCGCGCCAGGCAGGAAGACCACAGCGAACAAGAACGCCGCGACGAGCAAGAAGACCACAGCGAACAAGAACACCACGACGGCCGAAAGCACCGCGACGGCCAAGAACACCGCGACGGCCAAAAGCACCGCGACGGCCAAGGGCACCGAGGCCCCCGCGCGGCGTCCGCGCCGCCGCCCGCGGTTCTCCGTGGAGCGCGGCTGGTTCCCCCCGCTGGGGACCAAGGGCAAGATCGCCCTGGTCGTCTCCCTGCTGACCGGGCTGCTCACCCACGGCTACCACCTGTTCCGCTACCCCCTCTACCTCACCGACGAGGGCATCTACATGCAGCGGGCGTGGTCGCTGGTGCGGGAGACCAGCCTGTCCCCGTACACCTACGACTACGACCACGCCCCGCTGGGGTGGATCACCCTGGCCGGATGGGTCTTCCCGCTGCCGAAGCAGTTCGAGACCTTCGGGAACGCGATCAACACCGGACGGTTCCTGATGCTGCTGGTGCATGTCGCCGCCGTCTATCTGCTGTTCGAGATCGCCCGGCGGCTGTCCGGCAGTGTGCTGGCCGCCACCGTCACCTCGTTCCTCTTCAACGTCTCGCCGATCGCGGTCTACTTCCAGCGGCAGGTCCTGCTGGACAACCTGATGATGCTGTGGCTGCTGCTGAGCCTGTTCATGCTGCTCAGGCGGGAAGTCACGATCAGATCGGTGTTCGGCGGCGGGATCGCGCTGGGGATCGCCCTGATCACCAAGGAGAACGCGATCTTCTTCGTGCCCAGCTTCATGTATCTGCTCTACCGGAGGGTCAAGGGCTCGGCCAGCAGCCGGTTCACCAGCACCCTCTGGCCGTTCGCCGCGGCCACGCCGATCGGCGCCTATGTGACCTACGCACTGCTCAAGAACGAGTTGCTGCCGAGCGGTTTCGACTTCGATCTGAACAACCCGCCCGCGGACCATGTCTCGCTGCTCTACACCCTGTGGTGGCAGCTCAACCGCAACCAGGGCACCCTCTTCAGCCACACCGGGCTGCTGCAGACCAGCTGGCTGGTCCGGGACAAGTACCTGCTGATCGCCGGGGTGTGCGCGATGGTGATGTGCCTGTGGATCGGCATGCGGGACCGCAGGCGCAATCTGGGCTTTCTGATCGCCGGGATGCTGGCCCTCGGATACGCCTTCTATCTGGTGCGCGGCAGTGTGGTGCTGGACTTCTATGTCACCCCGCTGATCCCGATGCTCGCGCTCAACCTCGGCATGGTGACGGACCGGCTGCTCAAGGGCACGTTCGCCAATCGGTTCATGCGCGGCGCGCATTCTGTGACCCGGGTCGCCGTGCCGTCGTTCGTGGCCATTCTGCTACTGGCGTCACCGGCCTCCGGATATCTCGTCCACACCAATACCGAGGGCCATACGCAGATCGCCGACCAGTATCAGCCGAAGATCAATCTCACCGGAATGCAGCATGCCCAGATCGCCTGGGTGCGCAAGCACGTACCGCCGAATTCGCGCATCATCATGGACGACGACCTATGGGGTGAACTGCACGATGTGCGCCCGTTCTACCCGTACGCGCATTCCCACTGGAACGCCTCGTCCGACCCGGATGTCCGCGACAAACTGTTCAAGAAGAAATGGCAGTACGTGGACTACATCATCATGTCGAACAAGATGCGCAGATCCATGATGCTCAACAATGGCGACGGCCGAGAGAACTGGATTCTCCAGGCGCTGCGAAATTCCACCCGCGTCTGGTCGCAGACCCGGGGCAATATCAAGCTGGAAATCTACCGTGTGCAGTAGCCATGGGAAGAGGAGGTGAAGGCCATGCCTGAGTACGACGACGACTGGGATGTTCCGGAGGACAGGGATGATCCCGAGAACGAGGAGGAAATCCCCGAGGAGGAGGAAATCTCCGAGGACGAGGACGTCCCCGACGAGGAGGATATCCCCGAGGACGAGGAAATCCCCGAGGAGGAGGACATCCTCGACGAGGAAAGCACCCTCGATGAGGAGAACATCCCCGACGAGGAGAACACCCTCGACGGGGAGGACACCCCCGCCGGTGACAAGAAGAAGAAGCTCACCTGGAAGACCGTCCTGCTCGCACTCGTGGTCTTCGCGATCGTCGGATCGCTCGTCCAGGTGGTCGCGCGCGGCGGCTTCGGAGGCGCCCTGAACACCACCGGCAGCGGAGGCGGCAGCGCCCCGAAGAAGGAGCAGCACCCCAGGCAGGAGCAGGAGATACGCCCGCCCAAGCAGCCCAAGACCATCAAGCTGGGCAATCAGCGGGTCCCCCAGGCGTCCGGCCCGATCATCGTGATCAACCCGGGCCTGGTCACCCCCGGCGGCAGCGCCGCGGTCGAGGGCGGTGGCTTCGACAAGAAGGCCACCGTGGACATCCTGCTCAAGGCCCGGAAGTCGGACACCAAGGGCCGCGCCATCGGCAGCGTCCGCTCGGACCGGTTCGGGTCGATCTACGCCCGGTTCACCATGCCCGACACCGCGGGCAACCGGCCCGCGACGCTGGTCGCCCAGCAGCGCGGTAGCACCAAGACGGCGGAGGCCAAGGTGATCACCGGTGGCGCCGTCGGCACCGCCAAGATCAACAAGCTGGTGGGCCGCCCCGGCGACGTGGTGACGGTCTCGGCCCGCGGCTTCCGCCCGGGTGAGCCGATCGATGTCTTCTGGGGACGGACCACCGGCATCCCCGTCACCACGCTGCACACCGACGGCAGCGGCGGCGTCGCCCACGCGGCGATCAAGGTGGGCGTGGCCCCGACCGGCTCCAGCACCCTGGTCCTGGTGGGCAAGCGCAGCAAGACCACGGCCACCGCGCCCTTCCAGATGCTGGCCATGTACCCCTCGATGAAGTCCAAGCCGTACGCGCTCAAGGCGGGTCAGCGGATCACGCTGTCCGCCAACAAGTTCGCGCCCGGCGAGCGGGTGCTGGTCTACATCAACTCCACCGGTGGTCTGCCGGCCTTCACCGCCCAGGCGAACGGCATGGGCCAGATCCGCGATGTGGCGTTCAACGTGCCGTTCGGCCTCAAGGGGCGGCAGACGCTGATGGCGATCGGCGACCAGAGCCGGGCCGTGGTCCGCTCGGGCTTCACCGTGCTGCCGTACACCCCGTCCGCCGAGCCCAGCGCCTTCGGCGGCAGGGCGGGCACCACGCTCAGCTTCTATGTCGCGGGGTTCGCCCCGGGCGAGACGGTGACCGCCTACGCCGGTTCGGGCTCGAAGGCCCAGCGCAAGATCGGGACCTTCCAGGTGGACAGCCGGGGCAAGGCGGCGGCCGTGGGCTCGTACAAGATCACTCCGGCGGATGAGAGCGGTGTGTCCTTCCAGCTCATCGGCCAGAAGAGCGGTGGCGTCGCCAGGGCGAGCATCAATATGTCCCAGGGCCGCGGGGATTAGGGACCGCGAGTGGCGCCGAGGGAGAACGTGGGCCGGGCCGTGCCGTCCGCCGGGAAGCGGCGGGAAGCGGCGGACACGGCCGGGAAACAGGCCCACGTTCCAGGGAACGACCGGCCGCCGACGGCCGTGGGGCGGCTCACCCGGGCGGCTCACCAGTTCCGTAGATGTACCATGCGTCCTGGAGTGTCCTATGAGCGTAGTTTTCGGCCCTAACTCACGAAGAGTCCTACAATTCCTGACCCATATCGAGGACCTCTCCCCGGAGGAGATCGACCGGGTGGCCGATCTGTGGAAGCAGACGTCCAGCCAGACCCGCGCCGAGGGCTGGGCAGTGGTCCACCACACCACCACGCCCGAGGAGCGGTACCGGATCCTGGTCGCCGCCTCGGTGGCGCGCCGGGCCGCCCTGGACGCCGCGCAGAACCACAAGAAACACGACTGGGCCTTCTGGGCCGCGGTCTGGGACGCCGCGACCGCGGTCGCCGTCTGCGACCGCATCGGAAGCCACTACAACGTGCTGGTCGCGCCGCTGGCCGCGGTCATGCCATCGCTGGCGCACTGCCGGCGCGATGAACTCGAGCCCCGCGAACTGCAGGGTGCCGTCCTCAAGGGAGGTGGGTAGCGATGGGCGACAACCGGATCGCCGTTGTGGTGGCCGATGACGACCCGGCCGTCCGTGAGGCGCTCGCCGACCTCATCGACTCCCACCCGGACCTGGAGCTGGTGGGCCTGGCCATCAACCATGAGCAGGCCGTGCGGGCGGCGGTGGATCACCACCCGCAGGTCGTGATCATGGATGTGCACATGCCCCGGGGCGACGCCCCCAGCAGCGTCCGGGCCATCCGCGACCAGGTCCCCGAGGCCCGGGTGGTGGCGCTGTCCGCCCACGGCGAACGCGAGACCGTGCTGAACATGCTCGCCGTCGGGGCCAGCGGCTATCTGGTCAAGGGCACCCCCGCCGAGGAGATCCTCGAGGCGATCATCCGGGCCGCCCGCGATCAGTTCAGCATGTCCGCCGAGCTCCTCACCGACTGCGCCGAGCCGCTGCGCCGCGCCGAACGCGCCTCCTGGCGGTTCGAGGACCTGGTCGGCAACCGCCTGGAGGACTCGTATCTGGAGCTGCTCGGCCACGCGCCCTGCGGAGTGCTCGTGGTCGGCCCGCGCGGCCGGATCGAGTACGCCAACGCCCACATCCGGCACATGTTCGGCTACAGCTCGGCGGAGCTGCGCGACAAGCGGCTGCGGGACCTCGTCCCCGAGCGCTACCGCACCGCCTCCGAGCAGCTGATCGGCCGGGTCTTCACCACGCCGTCCGCGATGAGCGGCCGCCGCCGCGACGGCAGCGAGTTCCCCGCCCAGTTCAGCGGCGGCCATCTGCAGGGCCGACAGCCCCGCGGAGTGGTCTTCGTCGCCGACCTCAGCCAGCTGCGGGCGGCCGAGAGCCGATTCCGCCAGCTGATCGAGTCCTCCCCGGACGCGATGCTGATCGTGGACACCGGCGGCCGGATCCAGGCGGCCAACCACCGCACCGAGGCGCTCTTCGGCTACGACCGCGACCATCTGATCGGCCGGGCCGTGGAGGCGCTGCTGCCCGACCAGCCGCTCACCGTCTCGCTGCGCGAATGGGACGACAGCCTCGAGGAGCCGGTCGGCCACAGCATGGAGCTGGTCGGGCGGCGCAGCGACGCCAAGCAGTTCCCCGCCGACGTCAGCATCAGCCCGCTGCGTACGGAGGAGGGCCTGCTCACCGTCCTGACCGTCCGCGACATCACCGAGGTGCAGCGCGCCCAGTTCGTCCTGGAGCGCAGCCTGGAGCTGCTTGAGGTCACCGACCGCGACCGCCAGGCGCTGCTCAGCCATCTGGTCCACGCCCAGGAGGCCGAGCGCGGCCGGATCGCCGCCGACATCCACGACGACACCATCCAGGTGATCACCGCCGCCAGCCTCCGCCTCCAGCAGCTGCGCCGACGGCTGCGGGACCCGGACGAGCAGCGGGTGATGGACAAGCTGGACGAGACCCTGAAGCTCTCGCTCAGCCGACTGCGCCAGCTGATCTTCGACCTGCGGCCGTCCAGCCTGGAGCACGGCTGCCTGGCCGGGGCGCTGCGCGGCCTGCTGGAGCAGATACGCACCGAGACCGGCATCACCTACCGGCTGGAGGACCGGCTCACCGCCCACCCCCCGGCCGAGACGATGGCGCTGATCTACCGGACCGCCCAGGAAGCGCTGGTGAACGTGCGCAAGCACGCCCACGCCAAGACGGTCCATGTGCAGCTGCTCGGGCTCGACGACGGCTGCCTGGTGCGGATCGTCGACGACGGCGAGGGCTACAACCCGCTCGAGGTCGAGTCCCGCCCCGGCCACCTCGGGCTCTCCCTGATCCAGGAGCGGGCCCAGATCGCGGGCGGCTGGTGCCGGATCGAGAGCGAACCCGGCTCCGGCACCACCGTGGAGTTCTGGGTGCCGCTCGGCACTGCCCCGGACGCGCCGCTCGCCAACCCCGACTGCCCCGACTCCCCAACCTCCCCCGACTCCCCCGAAGGGGACCCGCAGCCGTGACCGCACCTCCCGAATTGACGAAGGTGCTGATCGTCGAGGACCACCGGGTGGTGGCCGAGGGGCTGTGGGCCCTGCTGGCCGAGTACTCGGATCTGACGGTGGTCGGCTGGGCCGACTCGGTCGCCGAGACCGTGCCCATGGCCAAGGAGATGAAGCCCGATGTGGCGCTGGTCGACTTCCGGCTGCCCGACGGCACCGGGGCCGACGCGGCCGGCGGCATCCGGGCCCATGACCCGTCCGTCGCCATCGTGATCCTCAGCGCCGACGCCAGCGACTCGGCGCTGCTGGCCGCCGTGGAGGCGGGCGCCTGCGGCTATCTGCTGAAGTCGGCGAGCGGCGACGAGATCGCGTCCGCCATCCGCTCGGCCGCCGAGGGCGAGACCCTCATCCCGGCCAGCACGCTGGTGGAGGTGCTGGCGCGGCACCGCGAGGACGCGCGGTCCACCGCCGAGCAGACCGAGCGCCTGGAGAGCCTGACCCCGCGCGAGCAGGAGATCCTCACGCTGATGAGCCACGGCCTGGACAACCGGGCCGTCGCGGAACGGCTGAGCATCAGCTACGCCACCGTGCGCACCCATGTGCGCAGGATCCTGGAGAAGCTGGAGGCGCGCTCACAGCTGGAGGCGGTCGCGAAGGCCGCCGAATTCGGCTTCAAGCCCGCGCAGCCGGAGAGGCCGGAGGAGTGAATGAGTGAGTGGGTGAGTGACGGGCTGATCTGACCCGGTTCCGCCTTCGGTACGGCGGCGGCCCCCTATGGTGCGGCGATGGGCCCCCTCTGGTGCGGGGGGCCGTTTGCGTTCCGCCGTACGGGTTCACCTGGACGGGCCCGTACGGATGGGGGGCTGGGGCCGGGACCACCTGGGGTGGGACCACCTGAGGCTGGGGCCGGGACCACCTGGGGCGGGGCGACCGGGGCCGATTGGGACGGAAAGTCCCCCTTCGGATGGAATCGCGGAGCTACCGAGACGGGTTCCCTCCTCATGCGAGTCCCTGGACAGATCCGATGCCCGCTGAGCCGCGGGCACACGATCGCCCTCCTGGTGGCCGCCGCCTGTTACGCGGCGGTCCTCACGGCCGTCCTCACCGGCTCGCAGCTGGTCCGGTTCGACTGGCAGGTGGCCCTGTTCAAGCCGTACCAACAGTGGCCGCGGGTCCGGCCGGTGCTGGACGCCTTCGTCATCACGGGCCAGCGCGGCCCCACCGCCCTGGCCGCCCTGGCCTGGGCCGTCTGGCGCGGCGGCCGGACCCGGAGCCCGCGTCCGCCGCTGGTCCTGGGCCTGGCGCTGCTGCTGCTCAACGCGAGCGTCGGCGCCGTCAAGATCGTCACCGGGCGGCTGGGCCCGTACGACGCCCGGACCCCCGGATCCGCCGAGCTCTTCCACGGCGGCATGGTCTTCCCCTCCGGTCACGCCGCCAACGCCGTCGTCGTCTGGGGCACCCTCGCCTATCTCGCCGGTCACCACCGGCGGACGGGCGCGCTGGTCGCCTGCGTGATGGCCGTCGGCGTCGGTCTGACCACCGTCTACCTGGGCACCCACTGGGTGAGTGACGTCCTGGGCGGATGGGCGGCGGGCGTCCTCGTCCTGCTGGCCCTCCCCCTCTTCGAACCGCTGATCGCGACCGTTTCCGCGTATGTCTCCGCTCGTGCGGCGGGGTACTCCATGGGCAGGTGAACCAAGTGGCGCTTCGCGTGCTGATAGCAGACGACCATGCGGTGGTCCGGCAGGGCCTGCGCATGATCCTTGGCCTCGACAACGACATCAAGGTGGTCGGCGAGACGACCAACGGCCGGGAAGCCGTGCGGCTGGCCCGGGAGCTGTGCCCCGACGTCGTCCTGATGGATCTGCTGATGCCGGTCATGGACGGCGTATCCGCCACGGCGGAGATCCGCCAGGACCTCCCCGAGGTCGAGGTGGTGGCGCTGACCAGCTCCCTCGACGACGCCATGGTCATGGGCGCGGTCCGGGCGGGCGCCATCGGTTTCCTGCTGAAGAACGCCGAGGCCGACGACCTCCGCAACGCGGTGAAGGCCGCGGCCGCGGGCCAGATCCATGTCTCCCCCGCCGCGATCTCCCGGCTGATGGGCCAGGTCAGGGAGCCCAGCGGCCCGGAGCAGCTCACCGAGCGGGAGACCGAGGTGCTGACCATGCTCGCGCGCGGCAAGGCCAACAAGGAGATCGCCCACGATCTGCGGATCGGCCAGCAGACGGTGAAGACGTATGTGAGCCACATCCTGACCAAGCTCGGGGTGCACAGCCGGACCCAGGCGGCGGTCTACGCGGTGCAGTCCGGCCTGGTGCCCGCGGGTGAGCTCACCCCTCCGGAAGCAGTGGAGTCGACGACGAGGGAGCAGTGGTGGTCGGCGTGATCAGTACCCGGTGGACCCCGACCCGGCGGAGGCGGAGCGCCACCGCGCTCGCCGAGGTCACCCAACACATCCTGGCAGGCGACACCGCCGACGCCACGCTCCGGCTGATCGCCCGCCGGGTGCGGGAGCTCCTGGGCGCCGATATGGCCCGGGTGATGGTGCTGGAACCGGGCGACGTCCTGACGATACGGGCCACCGACGGCGCCCCGTGGACCGCGCCGAGCGGACCCCTGACGCCCGGCGGCTCCTCCCCCGCCCGCCAGGCGATCCGCGCCGGACGGCCCACGGTCTCCGGTGACGAGCGGCGGCGGCGCCGGCGCGGCCGGGACCCCCGGCACGCGGTCCCGGCCTCGGTGCTGGACGTGCCGCTGCTGGTGCGCGGCCACCCGGTGGGGGTGATCGAGGTGGCGAACCGCGGCGGCGGGCGCCGGCTCACCCACGCCGATGTGAGCACCGTGGGCCTCTTCGCGGCGGCCGCGGGCCACGCGGTCGCCCAGATCCGGCACCGGGAGCATCTGCGGCGGCTGGCGTCGGCGGCGGCCGGACCGGGCACCAACGGTTCCGGGGGCTCGTCCTTGGGGTCGTCGGGGCTTCCGGAGGCTTCGGGGTCGTCGGGAACTGTGGGGCCTTCGGGGTCCGCCGGGGCGCCAGGGGCGTCGGGGTCCGCCGGGGCCGCTGGTACTCCGGGGCCCGCTGGGCCCTCCGGTTCTCCTTGGGGCTCGTCCGTCCCCTCGGTGTTCCCCCGTTCCTCCGGGCCCTGCGTACGGCGGACCCTGGACTCCCTGGCCGCGGGCGCGGTGGCCCGTACCGGCGCCGCGAGCTGCACGGTCTATCTGCTGGAGCCCGGCCCGTCGGCGAATCTGCGCCTGGTCGGCGGCGGCCACGGCCACACCCCGCCGTCGCGGAAACCGGCGCTGGAGGCGATCGGCGGGGCCGCGCCCGTCATCCACGGCGGCGGCCGTACCGGCGCGGACGGCGAGGGCCCCGCCCGGGGCGCGGTGGCCGCGTGGCCGCTGCTGCGCGAATCCACCGCGATCGGCGCGATGTGCTGCCACTTCCCGCCCGGCCGCGACCCCGGCGAGGCGGACATCACCCTCCTGGAGGTGATCGCGGGGCACGCCTCCTGCGCGGTGGAGAACGACCGACAACGGGCGGCCACTCAGGACAAGGCCGTCCATGAGGAGCGGCATCGCATCTCGCGCGAGCTCCACGACTCGGTCTCACAGGCGCTCTACGGCATCGCGCTGGGCGCCCGCACCGCCCGCGAGATGCTCGAACGCGACATCGACAACGCGGAGCCGGTGGAAGGCCGGGCCAGGACGACGAGTCATGCGGAAGCGCCGGGTCGGATCGATCCGGCGGCGGGGCACGAGACCGCCGGCGAGGTCGTGGACCTCGCCGAGCTGGCCGAACTCGCCGAACCCATCGAGTACATACGGCGGCTCGCGGACGCCGCGATCGCCGAGACCCGGGCCCTGCTGTGCCGGCTGCGGCCCGAATCGCTGGAGACCGAGGGCCTGGTGGCCGCGCTCATCCAGCATGTCGAGGCGCTCCGGGCCCGGTACGGGATCACCACCGAGGCGAAGCTGGACGCCGAACCGAAGACCACACCGGAGGCCAAGCACGCCCTGTACCGGATCGCCCAGGAGTCGCTGCACAACGTCGCCAAGCATTCGCAGGCCCGGAACGTACGGCTCCATCTGCTCAACGAACCGGGCGCGGTGACCCTGACGGTCGCCGACGACGGCGTGGGCTTCGACTGCAAGGGCTCCTTCCCCGGCCATCTCGGGCTGCTCTCCATGCGGGAGCGGGCCCGCGAGGTGGGCGGCACGCTCAACGTGGACAGCCGCCCCGGCCAGGGAAGCCGCATCCGGGCCAGGATCCCGGCCGCGCCGGACTCCTGATCCGTCGCCCTGGGACCACTCGCTGACGACGTCCTGAAACCAGCCGCCGATGACACGCCCTCAAGCCCGCCGCTGACGACATATGAGACATTTCTGTCCATGCAGCCGACCGTGCGGGACCACGCGCTGGCGGACGGCCTCCGGGCCGGCCAAGCGGCGGTGGAAGAGGGCCTGTTGCGGGCCACCAAGAGCGATGTGCCGTTCATCACCGAGGCCGCGCGGGAGCTGACCCGCACGGCCGGGCGACGGCTCCGGCCGCTGCTGGTGCTGCTGGCGGCGCGGTTCGGCGACCCCGGCGCCCCGGGCGTGGTGCCCGCCGCCGTGGTCGTCGAACTGACCCATCTGGCCATCCATTACCACGACGACGTCCGGGACGAGGCGGCCGTACGGCGCGACGCCCCGCGCCCGGACGCCAACTGGGACAACACGGTGGCGGTGCTCACCGGCGACTTCCTCTTCGCCCGCGCCTCGCACATCCTGGCCGACCTGGGGCCGAAGGCCGTACGGATCCAGGCCCAGGCGTTCCGGCGGCAGGTCACCGGCCAGATCCTGGAGACGACCGGACCGCGCGACGGCCGCGACCCCGTCGAGCACCATCTGGACGTGCTGGCGGGCCGGACCGGCTCGCTGACCGCCGTCTCCGGACGGCTGGGCGCACTGGCCTCGGGGGCGGACCCGGACATCGCGGACGCCCTCGCCCGGTACGGCGAACGGCTCGGCGTGGCGAGCCATCTCGCCGACGAGATGGCGACCCCCACCGCCCGCCGCCCCACCCTGCCCGTCCTGCTGCTGGCACGGTCCGCGGGCCCCGCGGACCGGGAGCTGTACGGGCTGCTCACCGGGCCCGCCGAGCATGCGGGGCACGCGGAGGCGGTGGCGCGGCTGAGCACCCATCCGGTCCTGGAGCGGGCCCGCGAGGAGACCGCCCGTCAGGCCGACGCGGCCCGCGCGGCCCTGTCGGCGCTGCCCGACTGCCCGGCGCGGGACGCCCTGGAGTCGCTGTGCGAGACGGTGGCCGCGCCTACGGCACCCAGTAGTTGTGGCTGACCACCAGCATTGACTGGAGCCCCACCCCCGCCGCGTAGGCGCGGGCCGGATCGGGCGGGGAGGCGCACATCCGCGCCCACAGCGCGTCCAGCCAGCCCCGCGCCCCTTCGACCCCCGAGTCGTCGTCCTCGCCCTCGCCGTCGTCCTCGCCCTCGCCCTCGACCTCGCCCTCCGTCAGCGCGGCGACCGCGAAGGGCGCGAAGAAGGCGGGCGAGCCCCAGTCCCCATAGGCCGTGCCGTCGAGCCGGTATCCGCTCCGGATCCGCCCGGGATCACCGCCCGTCGCCGCCCTCGCCCAGCGGCTGAGCCCCCGCGCGGCCTCCCGGGTGCGTACGTCACCGCTGGTCACCGCGTCGGCGCCGAGCCGCCAGGGGACGCGGCAGGCGTTCCAGTGGCAGTCGCCGTCGTGCGGGCTCTCCAGGACCTGCCCCGGCGCGGGCCTCGGCTCGCCGGACGTGGTGTCCACGACGAAGTCGGGGAGCAGCCCGGTGGCCGGGGCATGGCGGGCGCGCAGCGCCCCGGCCAGCGACAGATGCGCGTCCAGTACCTCGTCCCACCGCGGATCGCCCGTGGCCGCCCGGAACGCCCGGAAGTGGTCCGGCATCCAGTCCGACGTACGGGAGACCTCGTCATAGCGGTCCGAGGACCAGTCGCCGAGCTTGGTCAGCCGGGTGGTGGGGTGCACCTCGCACTCCATGACGGCGTCGATCCGCCGCACCGCGAGCGCCTCGTAGTCGTAGTCGCCGTGGCCGTCGTAGTCGCCGTGGCCGTCGTGACCGCCGCCCCACTGCCGGTCCGCGAGCAGCAGCCCGTACGCGATGTCGAGGTCGCCGTCGGTCGCCGAGTCCCGTCCGCCGACGTCCCGGCCCTCGGCGTCCTGCTGGGCGGCGTGCAGATCGGGGTGGTTCACGGAGGGGTGGGCCAGGACGTGCCGGAGGATGCCGTCGAAGAGGGCGTGGGCGTCGGGGTCGGCGCCCGCCATCAGCGCGGTGATCATCAGTCCGTAGCCCTGGGCCTCGGCCACGAACGGGTGCGCCGCGTCGGGGGTGAACACCGCGCACCGGCCCCGGCCGCCCACCGCGTCGCCCGACCGCAGGAAGTACGCCTTCCACAGCTCGTAGTGGTCCAGGACCCGCCGGTCGGCCGCCGCCGCGTCGCCGGAGGGCCGCAGCGTGCCGGGGACGTACGGGATGGCATGCGCCCCGAAGGGGACGCGGGCCCCGGCGCGTCCCGTCATCGGATCCGGCGCCGCCGGGGCCTCCGCGCCAGCCGCACCAGCCCGAGGACGATGTCGACCACCAGCACCACCACACCGATGATCAGCAGATAGCCCAGCCCGTGCACCACCCAGCCGATGAGGCCGAGCACGATGGCCACGATCACCAGGAACAGGAAGAGCGCCACCGCCGACACCTCTCCTCGATCGTCAAGCGTCCTAGGCCATCAGCGGCGCGCGAGCTGCCGCCCGCCGCCCGCACCGGACTGGTACGCCTTCCCGTAGTGCTGGAAGATCGCCCCCTCCTGCTCCGCGGGCAGCACATCGTCCACGCCGAGCGAGGGTGCCTTCTTCACCAGCGACCGCGTGTAGGAGACCTTCACATAGCCGGGCCCGACCACCGCGTCGTCCACGGGGACGAACACCAGACGGTGACGGGTGGGCAGTCCGGTGCGGACGGTGGCCATGGCGGGTTCGTCGGTGGACGTGGCCACGTAGATCGCCTCGAGCACCCCGATCTTGCGGCCCTGCTCATCGACGACATCCTGGTCGCGCCACTCACGGATATCGGCTGGCTGGATCATGACGTATCACCCTCTGACCTCTGCCCTTCCAGCCTGCCTCCGCTCACCGTGGGATGCCACGCCACCCGGCCACCAGGAGTAACCGAGCGTTCGAAACGGCATGAATTGATCAGGTGTGCCGGATTCCCGAAGGGGTACCCGGCGCGGCGAGGAGGTTGGTAATCATGGTCCCCCTGCTTGTCGTTCTTCTTCTCGCTCTGCTGCTCTTCGGCGCCGGATTCGCGCTGAAGGCTCTGTGGTGGATCGCGGTCATCGTGCTCGCCGTCTGGCTGATCGGGTTCATCGCCCGGCCGACGGTCGGCGGGCGACGAGGGCGGTGGTACCGCTGGTAACCCGAAGACGGCACAGATAAACCACAGCGCAGGACGAAGGGGCCCGGCCGGCGTAAACTGCCGCCCGGCGCCGTAGGGGGTGGTGGTGGGGGTTAATCGGGGTTTTTTGACAGGGTGTTATTAAAATTTTACGCGT
>NZ_JBHYVB010000098.1:17850-21741 GCF_042750115.1 Streptomyces sp. NPDC059455 | reverse complement strand
GGGCTCGGCGGGGGGGCGGCGGGGGGGGGTGGCCCCCTCTCCACCCCTCCCGCCCAAAAAAAACCCCCCCCGCGGGGCTGGGGGGCGCGCGCGCCGTAATCCCCCGCGGGGGGCCCCTTCGGTCGTGTTCTGTTGTGATCAGCGGCGTTGTGATCAGCAGCGCGGCGGCGGTGCCCTTGGTGCGGCGGCAGTGCCCTCTCGTACGCGGGCCTGCCTCGCGGGCCTACTCCTCGGTGAGCATTCCGCGCCGCAGTCGGCCGAGCGCACGGCCGAGCAGCCGGGAGACATGCATCTGGGAGACGCCGAGCTCGGTGCCGATCTCCGACTGCGTCATCTCCTCGCCGAACCGCATCTGCAGAATGCGGCGGTCCCGCTCACCGAGCTGCTCCACCAGCGGCTTGAGCGCGTGCAGGTTCTCCACGGCCTCCATGGCCGGGTCGACGTCGCCGAACCGGTCCGCGTACGTGGTCACGCGGGTGGCGCCGCCCTCCTGGTCCGCGGGCGCGTCCAGCGAGGTGGTGAGATAGCCGTTGCTGGCCACCAGTCCGTCGACGACCTCGTCCTCGCTCAGCCCCAGATGCTCCGCGAGCTCGGCCGTGGTGGGCGACCGGTCCAGCCGCTGGAACAGCTCCTCGTTCGCCTTGGCGAGGTCGATCCGCAGCTCCTGGAGCCGGCGGGGGACATGCACCGCCCAGCTGGTGTCACGGAAGAACCGCTTGATCTCGCCGACGATGTACGGAACGGCGAAGGTCGTGAACTCCACCTCACGGCTCAGGTCGAACCGGTCGATCGCCTTGATCAGCCCTATGGTGCCGACCTGGACGATGTCCTCCATCTCCACCGAGCGGTTGTGGAACCGCCGGGCGGCGTACCGGACCAGCGACAGATTGAGCTCGATGAGGGTGTTCCGCACGTACTGGTACTCGTGCGTCCCCTCCTCCAGCTCCGTCAGCCGGTCCAGGAACGTCTTGGTCAGCGCCCGTGCGTCCTTGGGCGCCACCTTCACCGGATCGTCCACCGTGGGCAGATCGACGGGGCCGGCGGTCCGAACTCCATCCACTGCAATGTCACTTACGCGAACGTCATGTGCCTGCTCAGCTTCCGCTGTTGTCAGCATCGACATCGTCGCGGGTGCCGTGTCGTTCACCGTCGCACTCCCTGTATCGGCTGCATGCTTAGGCTGATTGGGGTCCCGTCTACCCACCCTCCATGCCCTCATGCCTCTTTCCTCTGGACAGACGGCGGGCCGATGAGAACCACCAGGCCCCCGACGAGGGCCAACGCCATGAGCACGGCTCCGAAGACGGTCGCCCCCGCCGTCAGCCCCACCGCGTCGCTGAGATAACCCGCCGTTACCGGCAGTACGCCCGCGGGCAGATAGCCGCCGACGTTGAGCGCCGCGTTGGCCTCCGCCAGACGGCTCGGCGAGACACTGGAGTTGAGCAGCGACAACCCGCCGAGCTGCCCCATCCCCTGCCCCGCCCCGGCCAGCAGCGCGGCGGCGACGAGCAGCGGCACGGAGGATGCGCGGACGGCGGCGATGAGCGCGCCCATGCCGATCGTCGTACTGACGGCACCGGCGAGGAGGATCGTCCGCCGGTCCAGCCGCCGCACCGCGAACTGCGCACCGGTCGCGGTGAGGAACATCACGAAGGCCATGGCCCCCGCGACCACGGGACTGGTGGTGTCCAGCAACCCCGAGAGCAGCGACGGCCCGAGGGAGAGCACGAACGAGGTGGCGGTGATGCCGGGCGCGAAGACGGCGATCCCCATGAGGAGTTCCCCACCGCTCCCCCGAGGCACCCCGGGAATCCGCACCCAGGCACCGCTCGCGGACGCGGACCGTGCAGGCGCGACCGATTGTGCAGGCGTGGACCGTGCGGGCGCGGACCGTGCGGGCGCGACGGAAGAACCACCCACCGGCATCCGCACCACGACCAGGACCGCCGCCACCAGCAGCACCGCCTCGAGGGCGAACACCCCCTCGCCCAACACCCCCGCGAGCAACGGCCCAAGACCGGCCCCGAACACCATGGCGCACGAGGCCAGCAGCGCCGCCAGCCGCCGCCGATCCGGCCCGGCCACATCGGTCACCGCCGCCATTCCGGCGGAGACGACGGCGCCGACCGCGATCCCGCTGAACAGCCGCGCCGCGATCAGCGCCGCCACGCTCGACGCGCTCGCGAAGATCGCGCACGCCGCCAGCGCGAGTCCGAGCGCGGGCAGCAGCACGGGCTTCCGCCCCACCCGGTCCGAGACCACGCCCGAGACCAGCAGCGAACCGAGCAGCCCGACGATGTAGCAGGCGAAGATCACCGTCAGGGTGCCCTTGGAGAACCCGATCTCGCGCTGCCACCGCACATAGAGCGGCGTGGCCGCGTTCGACAGGACGAACACCGCGGTCACCGGCCACGCGGCGGTCCACACCCACCGGGTGGCGACGCCGCCTGCCCCTCCGTCGGCCTCCCGCTCACCCGAGACCACCCCCGCCCGACTCCCCACCACGACAGCTCCTCCCGACAAACACGTAGTACGACTTGAGTCGAACTTAGCATGCAGTACGATTGGACTCGTACAAAGAGTCGCGCACCGAGGACCCACAGGACCCACCCATGGCCCCCCAAACCACCGAAGAAGACACCCGCCCCGCCATCAAGGCACTCCCCGAACCCCCCGACCTCCCGCCCCCGCTCCCGGAGCCGGCCGTGGAGGAGATCCGCCTGGAGACGGTCCTGGCGGCGCTGAGCGATCCCCTCCGCCTCCGCATCGTGAGCAAACTCCTCCTCGAATCGGAGCAGTTCGATCACACCTGCGGCTGGTTCGGCCTCGACCGCCCCAAGTCCTCCCTCACCCACCACTTCAAGGCCCTCCGCGAGGCAGGTGTCACCCGTCAGCGCCAATACGGCCTGGAGCGCCGCAGCCACGTCCGCGTCGCCGACCTCAACGCCCGCTTCCCCGGCCTCCTGGACCTCGTGGCCGACTGGACCCCACCCGGGCGGTGACGGCGGGCGTTAGCCAGGCGTTAGCGGATCGGCAGCGGTCGTTAAGAGAACGCCAGCAGCGGCCGACACCATGGATGGTGCGTGAGCAGGAACCGCACAAACCAGAAGCCCATGGGGGTCGTCATGTCGCACCACATTCTCAACCGCCGTATCCGAAAGGCCGGTGCGGCCGCGCTGATCGCCGCCGCCTCGGCCGTCGCCCTCACCGCCTGCGGGAGCAACGGCTCCTCGTCCGACGCCAAGGGGAGCTCCTCCTCGAAGTCGTCGCAGTCGGACGCCTCGATCCACAGCCAGGCGGGCAACAAGACCGGCAACCAGGCAACGACCCTGGGCTCGGGCGCCAACAAGGCCCAGGCGACCTCCGAATGCCAGCCGGGCACGCTGCGCGGAACCCTGAACGACGCCGGCACCTCCCAGGCGGAGATGAACCACCGGGGCACCTTCCTGAAGGTGACCAACACCGGCGACGAGACCTGCGTGATCAGCGGCTACGCCGGGGTCGCCCTGGAAGGCGCCGGCCACACCGCCATCAAGACCACCGCCCGCCACGGCAGCACCTACTTCGCCACCGACCCGGGCACCCACCCGATCACCCTCGCCCCGGGCAAGAGCGCCTGGGCCGACCTGGTGTGGACCACCACCGGCGCCGGAACCGCCCACGCGAAGTACCTGCAGATCTCCCCGACCGGCAGCAACTCCCACAGCACGGTCGCCTTCAACCAGGACCTCGACAACGGCACCCTCTCCCTGACCGCCTGGTCCTCGAAGCCCCCCATCAACGGCTGAACCCCCGAAACACCAAAGAAGCCCCCCCCCGCCCCGGGGCCGGCGGGGGGTGGGCCGGCGCGGGGCGAGCGGGGGAATCACCGGGCCCGCCGCCTCGGGGGGC
>NZ_JBHYVB010000098.1:13085-17840 GCF_042750115.1 Streptomyces sp. NPDC059455 | reverse complement strand
GGTGTTTTTTTTTTAAACCCACCCCACCCACCCCCCCCCCCCGGCCCCCCGGGGGGGCGCCGGCTTCTCGCTGCCGTGGCAGAGGGGTCAATCCACGGGAACCGCAGCGTCGTCGAGCACCTTCGTGATCCAGTCCAGCAGGGGCATGTCGACGGCCGCGGCCGCCTGAGTCCAAAGGTCCTTACGATTGAGGTCCAGACTCATGACGAGGTTTATCGGCGCCTCTTTCGACGACGTGTCACCAGACAGTTCACGCGCTTGACGAAGCTCTTTGCGCAGTCGGCGGGTCGACCATTTCTCCTCTTCCGCCCGGGTCAGCCACCGGCCCTGCTCCGGCTCCGGAAGTGCGGCTACCTCGGCGTGGTGCTGCAGGCTCAGCGCGTCGCGCCGTCGACAGGCCGGGAATCTCCGTGCCACCCAGGCGTAGTTCCGCAGCGTCTGGTAGTCCAGAGTGGTTTCCTTGAGAACAACGCGATACCGATCGGGAAATCTCTTCTCCCCATATACCAGCCAGTCACCGAGCCACCAACCGGAGGAGTTCGTGATCATGGTGAGGTTGCAGCCGATGTGACGCCAGGACTCGAAGGTCAGACCCGCGGGTAAGTGCAGCTCGACCCGGCGCGCCTGGATACCATCGGCCCCCAGCCCAGCCCTGACGGACCACCCCTCCCTGTTCCCGGCCCCGTCGACCCGTAACCCACGCGATCCGTTGGCTCCGCCACTCCGATTACCTGCGGTCGAACTGGTCAATACCTGGCCCATATCCCTCTCCACAAGCAAGGTGATTGGATTTCAGATAACAGTTCCACGTGATGAGAATGCGCATCGAGGACAACAAACCCCGGGCCAGATGCAGAATTAGACCAATGGAGAGCCTCAGGAGTTCCCACAGCGGGCAAGAATCACCGACAGGAATCCACCGAGCCAACCCCCTCCGGCCAGAACGGACACGAAATAGGTCGCAGAAACAAGTATGCACCGGGTCACACATCTGCACCATTGAGATCTTCATGCATTTGTCATGAAGTATTCACTGCGGAGGACGCCCCGGCCGACCGTCGGCACGGAGCCCTGCCTCCACACCGCTTAGCAACCTGGCTTGACAAGACTCTGCGGTCAACTTAAGTTGCTTACATGACGGGCGTTGAGGAGAGCCGCGTATCACAGGACCCCGCTGAGCAGTTGGCAGCCGTGGTGGCGTTGCGCCGACTGGCTGATCAACTGGAGGACTCCGCGGTGGAGAAGGCGATGCGAGCAGGCTGGAGATGGCTGGACATCGCCGAGGCGCTCGGGGTGACTCGCCAAGCGGTCCACAAGAAGCACGCCCGGCGCCTTATTGCCATGGGCGTCGAGCTGAAGAGGAGGAGGAAGTGAATCGACAGTCCTTCGACACCTACGTCGAAATGATCACGGAAGGTGGAGCACACGAGGCCCAGCAGGCAGGGTCGGAGACAATCGAAGCGGAGCATCTGCTCTTGTCGATTGCCGCCGATCGGGAGAGCACGATGGGTCAACTCCTGAGCGCGGCCGGGCTCGACTACCGAACAGCCCAGGAAGCACTGCAACGGGAGTTCAGGCAGAGCCTTCACTCGGCCGGAGTGTCGCTCGACGATCATGATCTGCCGCGACCGCGCGCATCCGCCACGCCGCCGTCCAGGATGGGACAGTCCGCCAAACTGGCCTTCGAACGCGGCCTGGCAGCAGTCCACGGCCGGAAGGACGCACGGCCGGAGCATCTGCTCCTGGGCATCCTGCAATTGAAGTTCGGCGCGGTTCCGCGCGCGTTGGCTCTCGCGGGAGTCGACCAGGCCACGTTGAGGTCACGCGTCGAACAGTCGCTCCAGCGGCCAGTAACACCCAACGAGTAGCCTACAAGGGGTCGGACGAGCACCAAGCCGCTGGGTTGAGCCCGCGTCAGTGCCGGAAGGGGTCGCCGCCTGTCGGCGGACCACCCTGCTCCCCCAAGCCCGCCCTCTCTTCACCCCCGGAAGTCCGCTGCCGACCGCGCCATCGACCGTCTTGCCCCATCGGCCGGCGCTCCAGCCGTGTAAGCGGTTTCGCAAGCGGACCCCCTGCTGGTCGTGGGCCACATCCTGATGCCCACTCACGCTGGACACTGCCCCCACCACACCATGCCCGGCGTCGCCCGCCTGCCCGGCTCACCTGACCAGCGGCAGCTGAAGAAGCTGGTCGGCCAGCAAGCCGCAATGCACTTGCAAGACAGCCTTGAGGCACAAGGGAATCAACAACACGAGAGGCAAACCGATGGCACTGAGCGACGAAGTCGCCCTTGAGGTGGACGGCCTACGCATGCGCTATGGCACCAACGATGTGCTCAGGGACGTGACGTTCCGCGCGTATCGGGGGGAAGTGCTGGCCATGCTGGGCCCCAACGGGGCCGGTAAGACGACAACGATCGAGATCATGGAAGGGTTCCGGAAACGCTCAGCCGGCCGGGTCGAGGTGCTCGGAGTCGATCCGGCCCACGGCGGCGACCCCTGGCGGGCCCGTGTGGGAATCGTCCTCCAGTCCTGGCGGGACCACGCGAAATGGCGGGTGCGGGAACTGTTAGCGCATATGGGCTCCCACTATGCCGCCTACTCCACCGAGAAGATCAAGAGGCCGTGGGACACCGACGAACTGATCGCTCGCGTCGGCCTGACCGAACACGCCGACAAGCCGGTCAGGATGCTTTCCGGCGGACAGCGGCGACGGCTGGACGTGGCGATCGGCATGGTGGGCCGCCCCGAGATGCTGTTCCTGGACGAGCCCACCGTCGGCTTCGATCCGGATGCGCGATACACGTTCCACGACCTCATCCTCGGGCTCGCCGCGACAGGCGAGACCACGATCCTGCTCACCACGCACGACCTGGCCGAGGCCGAGAAGCTCGCCAGCCGCATCATGATTCTGAACGATGGACGGATCGTCGCCGACGGCACGGCCGACGAACTCGCCGAGCAGTTCGTCGGTGAGGATGAAGTGCGCTGGGTGCTGGACGGGCAGCAATACGTGCGGTCGGAGAGCGACTCAACCCGGTTCGTCCACGAGCTGTTCAAGACACACGCCGACGCCATCTCCGACCTCGAGGTTCGCCGCTCCTCCCTGGAGGAGACCTACCTGTCCCTCGTACGAGGCGCCGAGTCCCGCCAGGACGGCATCAGCGAGGCCTCCATGAAGGAGTCGACGCGATGAATTCCTCCACGACCGCGATGCGCACCGGTTTCTCCCGCGGGCTGATCGAACTGCGTCAGGCCTTCGCGGGGTTCGAGATGATCAACCAGTTGCTCTGGCCCGTAGCGACGCTGACGGCCATCTTCTTCCTGCGCGACCGGGAGTTCCAGGACACCGGATTCAAACTGGGCACCCTCGCGATGCCGAGTGTTCTGGGCATGTTTATCGCGTTGGGCATGATCCTGGTGATCCAGTACCTCACCGTGGAACGCGAGGACGGCACGCTGCTGCGGGCCAAGTCCCTACCGCACGGCATCCGCGGCTATTTCCTGGGCAAGCTCGTCACCACCTCCGGGTCCGTCCTGGTGTACCTCGTGATCCTGCTCGTCCCCGGAGCGTTCATCGTCGACGGCCTGAAGCTCGGAGCTGTCAGCTCCTGGCTCACGCTGGCCTGGGTGCTGGCCCTCGGGCTGGTGGCCACGCAGTCCATCGGTGCCGTGTTCGGAGCGCTGGTCTCCAACCCGCGTGCCGCGGGTGTCATTTCGGTTCCGATCATGGGTCTGATCGGGATCTCGGGAGTCTTCTACCCCATCACCTCGATGCCTGACTGGTTGCAGTGGGTTGCTCAGGTATTCCCCGTCTACTGGCTGGGCTTGGGCATGCGTTCCGCCCTACTGCCGGAGAGCATGGTCAAGGTGGAGATCGATCAGTCCTGGCGACACCTGGAGACCCTCGGTGTGCTCACTGCGTGGGCGATGCTCGGCTTGATCCTCGCGCCGATCGTGCTGCGCCGAATGGCACAACGGCAGTCTGGCTCCCGCGTCGCCGAATACCGCGAACAGGCCCTGCAGCGAGTCGGCTAGGAAACGGCCAGGCACCACCATCGACGCGCCCTGTACGGGCTCAGGCCGAGCGCTACCGGACAACCCGGTGCGCTCGGCCTGTGCCCGTGACGCAAGACCCGAAGCAAGCCTCGATGCCGCCCTCGATGACCCACTCGTAGTTCGACGGCCTGTTGGTGCGGTGGCGGGATTTCGGCGATGGCGTCCTGAACTCGCCGACCAGGCCGATAGCCGTAACGGTCGGGACACCCAAGTAGCGAACCGTTCCTTCCTGCGATGACCAGCGACACGCCGTTCAGCAGATGCCAGAATCCGGATGCCCCAACTCCGCATCCAACCGTCCGACTTGTTCTACCCCCATGCCCGAAACGGGAATTCATCCAGCTCAGGCAGCGATCTGTGACTGGGGTTCCAGAGACCGGCGGTGCCGACGGCAGTCCGGGGGCGGGTGAGGACACACGTTACAACGGTGCCCCGAAGAGGTGAGAGTGGAATAATGCGTAGTCAGCCCTTACCTCGCCCCACGACGCCCATCACATAGGGGAGTTGGAATTCGTGGGGTCCAGCCGGGGATCGGACACATGACGCGGAGTTCCGCGAGCGTGCTGCGCGCGGAGTGATCGAGACGGGGGGATCAGCGGGGGGGGGGGCCGGCGGCGACGCGGGCGCGCCCGCGGCCGCGGGCGCTGGGGGGGGGGGGGGGGTGGCGGCGCCGCGCGGCGCAGCGGGCGGGGGGCCG
>NZ_JBHYVB010000098.1:3077-13075 GCF_042750115.1 Streptomyces sp. NPDC059455 | reverse complement strand
AAAAAAACACAAAACTCCCCGGCGACCTCATTTTTTTTTAAACCCCCCGGGCCGCGGTTTTTTCGGGCGGGGGGCGCCCGGGGGGGGGGGGCCCCCGCCCCCCCCCCCCCCCCCCCTGCCTCGGGACTCGTGCTGTCGGTGTACGGGACGCAGCGCTCGGACCTGCCTGCGTCGACGGCGCCGCACGGCCCGTCGGGCGAAGGCGGGATTGCCGGCTGGAGCGGCGAGGGCGGGAGACGACCGAGCCGAACCAGCACATCCGCGAGCTGAAATATGGGGGGCGTGACGTGCTGAAACCCATGTGTGGTCCGCTGATTGAAATGTCCGGAACGGCGCGGCGCCGTCCTCGTTCGCCAGTGCCCGGAGGGCCGCGCAGAGTCCCGCACCGTGTCGCCCGCCGATGCCGGAGCGAGGAGATCTTGGAGCTGCCGGTGAACACCGTCGGCAGGTCAGGGCTGCGCTCGGTTCGGCCGTACGACCTGCGGGGGTGGCTGAGCCGGCCGGGCAAACGGGCGACGGCCCGGACTTCGTGCACCTCTCCCTCCTCCGTCCCGTCTCATCGAAAGTGCACGCGTAGTCGTTCCTTCGCCATGAAGGAACTCCGAACTGGTGGCCACCAATAGTCAGGCATGTCCCATTGATACCGGGGGTACGCAATGCAGGCATTAAGGTTGCTCGTCGCCGAAGAGAAACACCTGATCCGTGGAGCGCTCGTGAACTTACTCGAAACCGAGCGTGATCTGCAGGTGGTCGCCAGCATCGGTCGCGGCGATATGGTCATTCCCACCGTTCAGGAATGCAAGCCCGATGTAGCGATCATCGATCTTGACATATCCAACGCGAGTGGCCTGACACTGGCGGAGAGAATACACGAGACCCTGCCCTCCTGCCGGACCGTGGTACTCGCCGGTTCGGCGCGACCGGGCATAGCGCTGCGGGCGCGCACGGCGAAGGTCGCCGGCCTGCTGCTCAAGACAGCCCCGCCCGAACGCCTGCCGGAGGCGGTACGCGAGGTGGCCTCCGGCCGCGCCTTCGTCGACCCGTATCTGGCCAAGCTCATATGGGACGCCGAGGAGAATCCCCTCTCCGAGCGGGAAGTGGAGGTCCTGAAGCATGTCGCACAGGGCGCGGAGCCGATAGAGATAGCTGCCGCACTTCGGCTCTCGATCGGCACCATACGCAATTACCTGACAGCGATCCTGACAAAACTCAACGCACGTAACAAGGTCGATGCCATCCGTATTGCGTTGGAGAACGGCTGGCTGCCCTGACCGCACCTCGCCTCCAGCATGCGCGAACCCACTGGAGGAAAGGGACCCTGGCAATTGCGGACATCCGGCTGTACGGTACCGGCGTTGACGACCACCGATGAAGGGCCAAGTAGTCCGAGACCGGGTCGACAATAGCTGCTGCATCCACGCTCGATTCGTATTGGGCGGCCGGCGGTGTCCCGTCGACAGGACACCGCACGCCCCACGTCACGTCGCCGAGATCAACCCAGCGGCAAGGACGGAAGGAGCGTCACGTGTTCGTCCCTCGCGTCTACCAAGAACCGGATGAATCCTGGAAGGTGGACCTTGTCCGCAGCAATCCTCTGGCTCAATTGGTCAGCAATGGAGGGGAAGGAGATCCTCCGTGGGTGACCCATGTGCCGATCATCATGGACCCCTACGAGGCAGAACCGGTGACGCGCCTGTCGGGCATTACCCTGTGGGGCCACATGAACAGGGCGAACCCTCACTGGAAGGCCCTCGGGACCAGCACTCCCGTGGTCGTCACATTCACCGGCCCGCACGCGTATGTCTCGCCCACCGTGTACGAATGCACGCCCGCGGCACCCACCTGGAACTTCACCACTGTTCATGCGAGGGGCGTGCTGCGTAAGGTTGAGTCCGAGGGCGACACGCTGGCGACCGTTCAGGAAACGGTGCGGATATTCGAGGTCGAATTCGGAGACGGCTGGTCCATGGAAGAATCCGTCGACTATTTTCATCGGATTCTACCCGGCGTAGGGGCGTTCCGGATCTCCGTCTCCCTCGCGGACGGCATGTTCAAGCTCAGCCAGGAGCAGCCCCCGCATATTCGTGAACGGGTTCGGTCCTCGTTCGCCCGGCGAGGATCGTCCGTCCACCGTGACGTCGCGTCACTCATGGGCCGGCTCGGAAGGGAGGCCCTCGACCCCACGGCGGCGCGCTCGTCCGCAGCCCCGCCACCATCTTCGGGAACGCGTTAGCGAGGAAACATGTCCGCCTTGTCCTTTCCGCTGGTCTGTCTCCCCTTCGCCGGGAGCGGAGCGGGCTTCTACCGCGCCTGGTGCAAGAGACCAGACCTCGGCGTCACCGTGTTACCGGTGCAGCTGCCGGGCCGCGAGGAACTGTTCTCCGAGGAGCCGTTCACCGATGTGGCCGAGGCATCGGCGAAGCTCGCGCCCCAGGTCGCCGAGATCACTGCGGGCATCGCCCGTTTCGGGCTCTTCGGCCACAGCCTCGGCGCCGTGCTGTCGTACGAGATCGCCCGCGAACTCGTACGGCTCGGCCATCCTGGCTTGGCACACCTCTACGTCAGCGGCTCCCCCGGTCCCCACGTCGGTCGTGACGACAGGGCGACCGGCCTCGACGACGAGGGATTCCTCGAGCGCGTCGAAGAGTTCGCCGGCTACCGGCATGAGGCATTCGACAACGCGGACCTGCGGGACCTGCTGCTGCCCTCGCTCCGCGCGGACGTGGCCATGCACGAGAACTACAAGCCGTCCTCGAACGAGCCCCTCGACATACCGGTGACCTCACTCCGGGGGGTGGACGACACCCTGGTCACCAGGGAAGACGCTCAGCAGTGGCGTGAGGTCACCCGGGGGACGTTCAGCTATCGGGAGCTCCCGGGCGGACACATGTATCTGACCGACGGTCCCGACGCACTGCTCCGAGCTCTCGGTCGCGGCTGAGCTGGACGGGAAGCGTGCCCATGAGCAGGTCACTCGAAGGCAGAACCGCCGTGATCACAGGAGCGGCCCGCGGGATCGGCCGCACATGCGCCCTGAGATTCGCACGTGAGGGTGCCGACCTGGCACTCCTCGACATCGCCACAGACCTCGACGGCGTGGACTACCCGCTGGGCAGCCGCGAGCAGCTCGACCACACGGCGAAGCTGTGCGAACGGGACGGCAGTGCCGTCATCACCGCGACGGTCGACGTGCGCGATCCGGCGGGCGTCCACGCGGCGGTCACCGCGGCGCTCACCCGCTTCGGCTCGATCGACGCGCTCATCAACAACGCGGGGATCGCGGCTCCGTCGGGTGTGCCGGTTCATGAGATCGACGAGCCGGACTGGGCGCTCATGCTCGACGTCAACCTGTCCGGCACATGGCGGATGATCAAGGCGGTCGCGCCGTCCATGGTGGAGCAGAGGTCGGGCAGCATCGTGAACGTGGCTTCGACCGCCGGACTGGTCGGCTACCGCAATTTCGGCGGATACGTGACTGCCAAGCACGGGCTCATCGGCCTGACCAAGGCGGCTGCCCTCGACTACGCGCCTCACCAGGTACGGGTCAACGCGCTGTGCCCCGGTTCCGTGCGCGACGATCCGCTGGTCGAGGGCCGGATGCTCGGGGAGATCTCACGTTCGCTCCGGCTCCCGGACGAGGAGTTCGAGCAGATCTTCCTCCGGGATCAGCCGATGAACGACCTCGTCGAGCCCGCCGACGTCGCGGGGGCCGCGGTGTGGCTGACCGGTGACGACTCCCGTCGGGTGACCGGGACGGTGCTCACCGTCGACGCGGGATTCACCAGCAGGTGAGGACTCAACACCACTCCGACGCGGCAGGGGGGCCGAGCGTGGCGACAACGACCGGGACACCGCACTGCACGGTCGACGGGACCAGACCTCCCGCGGCTTCGATCCACCCCATGGTGCCCTTCCGGCAGGTCCTGCCCGCACCGGGCCGCGGCTGCCACGCCCTGATCGCGAGGCTGCCCGGCTCGGTCCAGGCGCGGCAGGTCCACCGGGGCTGGGAGGAAGCGGCCCAGCGATGGCCCGCCCTGCTCCGGTCACCGCTGTGGGAGACCTCCGTACCGGCGCCGCAGAACGCCCCGGCCGCCCGCGAGCGGGCGCGCCGCGAAGCGTTACGTCCTGTCCTCGGTGCCCGCTCTCCACTGCGCGCGGTCCTGTTGCGGTACGCCGATGGTGTCGCCGACCTCGTGCTTGTGGCGGACCACTCCCGGGTCCCGCGCGTGGTACTCGACCAGATCGCCGACGCCGTGGTCACCGGCTCGGCGCCGACCGCGACGCTCCCTCTTCCGCTTCCGCTTCCGGACGAGGCGGCGCCGCCGCCGGCGCGGTGGGCCCCCGTGGAGTGGGGACTGGGAGACCCGAATCGCGCAAGAACGGTCAGTGCCCGCACGCTCGTCCTGCCCCGGCTCGCCGGCCACGGCATACAGACGGTCGCCGGCGCTGTCGCCCTCACCCTTGCCCGGTACTCGGGCGAGAGTGCCGTCCGGCTCGGGCTGATCGACGCGGATGGCGATCGGTACGAGACCGCCGTCGTGTGCGTGGGCGACATCGACGAAGAGCAGAGCCCGGCCGACTACCTCACGCAGATCGACACCGCGCTCGACACCGCGTGCGGCCCGGAGGCGGGACCCGGACTCCCCGCACTGGGCGTCGTGTTCTCCTCCGGGAACGGCGACCGCGTCCATCTGCCGTTCCAGACGCCCCCCTTCCCGCTCACCATTCACGTCGCGGAGCGGCCCGACGGCTCATCGGAGGCGTCCTGCTGGTTCGATGAGGGCGCGGTGTGCCCACCCGTCGCCGCGATGTTCTGCGCCGGTGTCGAGCGGCTGACCGCACGGCTCGCGGGGGACGCCGGCGAGCCGACGCTGTCGATGATCCCGCTGCTGGCCCCGGAGGAGACGGCGCGGATCCTGCGTCTGGGCCGCGACGACGTCCCGCCGCCCGGTACCGGCGGCGTACGCATCGACCAGCGCTTCGAGGAGGGGGCGCGCCAGTGGCCGGACGCGGTGGCCGTCGTGGACGACGAGGGTGAGCTGACCTACCGGCAGCTCCAGGAGCGCGCGGACGGCGTCGCTGCGGGTCTGCGCGCCATCGGCCTGGCCCCGGCGAGCAAGGTCGGTGTCTGCCTGGACCGTGACGCCTCCCTCGTCATCGCCCTGCTCGGCATCCTCAAGGCGGGATGCGCCTACGTCCCGATGGATCGTCAGTACCCCCCGGAACGACTGAGGTACGTCGTCGAGGATGCCCGGCTGTCCGTGGTCATCACCGACCCCGCGGACTTTCCGGCGATCGGCGGTGTCCGAGCGGTCCCGCTCACCGATCTGAGCGCCGCAGGTGACCGTGACCGGAGGGCGCCGCGATCGCCCAGGACCGCCGACGTCCCCGCCTACGTGATCTACACGTCGGGGTCGACGGGCCGCCCCAAAGGCGTGGTCGTCCCGCACCGCAATGTCATCTCTTTGCTCGACGCCACCGCCGAGGAATGTGCGCTGGGCCCCGACGACGTGTGGACGCTTTTTCATTCCAGCGCGTTCGACTTCTCGGTCTGGGAGATATGGGGGTGTCTGCTGACCGGCGGGCGACTCGTCGTCGTGCCGTATTGGACGGCACGCGATGCGGACGGATTCCGCGGCCTGCTGGCGGAGCAGCGGGTCACGGTGCTCAATCAGACTCCGTCGGCATTCGTTCCGCTGAGCCAAGCCGACCGGCGGGCTGAAGGCGATCTTTCTGTGCGGCTGCTGATATTCGGGGGCGAATCGCTCGACGTGCGACTGCTCGCACCGTGGTTCGCCCGGTATTCGCCCACCCGGTGCCGCGTGGTCAACATGTTCGGGATCACCGAGACCACCGTGCACGCCACCGCGCACCCGGTGACCCCTGCCGATGTGGTGACGGGCTCGCGGACGGTGGGCCGTGCTTTGCCGGGCTGGTCGGTCTCCGTCCGCGACCCGCGGGGCCGCGTGCTGCCGCCGGGCGCGGCGGGAGAGATCCACATCGGCGGCGCGGGCCTCGCGGAGGGGTATCTGGGCAGACCCGACCTGACGGCGCAGCGGTTCGTCATCGACGAGGAAACGGGGGAGCGGCTCTACCGGAGCGGCGACCGGGGCAGGCTGCGCCCCGACGGCCGGCTCGACCACCTGGGGCGGCTCGACGACCAGGTCAAGATCCGCGGCCATCGCATCGAACTGGGCGAGATCCGCTCCGTGCTGGCCGCCGACCCCCGGGTGAGCGCGGCCGTCGTCACCGTCCGCCAGGCGTCCGCGGACGACCCCGCGAGCAGCAGGATCGACGGCTACGTCGTGCTCGCCGAGCGCTGCGGCACTCGGGAGATCCTCGCCGACACCCGCCGGCTCCTGCCCGACTACATGGTGCCGGCGACACTCACCGAGATCTCCTCGGTCCCGCTCACCACGAACGGGAAGCCGGATATGGCGCGGCTCCCGCAGCCGTCGTCCGGGCCGGGCGGTCGGTCCGGCGGCGAGGAGGGTGCGGGGGACGCGCCCGGTCCCGGCGGACTGGCCGCGGAGATCCTCGGCATCTGGAGCCGCTGTCTGCGGACGGCGGCCGCCCCCGACGACAACTTCTTCGAGCTGGGCGGCAACTCGCTGCTGGTGCTCCGGGTCATCACCGCCATGCGGGAAAAGGGAATGCCCGAGATCAGCCCTCGGGATTTTTACATCAACTCGAACGCGAGCCGATTCATCAGGCTTGTGGAAGAGCGCCGCGGCGGTGAAAACCGGGATGAATCTTGACAGCGGGTAACCCCTATTGAACGATAGGGTCCTGCTTTATTTCTCAGAGACTCCATGGAAGGACGCGTTCAAAATGCGCGTTGACGAATGGAATGTCCATCCGGCCCATGTATGGATACATGGGCAGCGCCCGGAGAAGATCGTCGATTACGACGAGAGCCTAAAAATGTGGAACGTCTACGGCTATCCGGAGGCGGTCGAAATACTCACCCAGCCCACCGTCTTCTCCAATAATTGCGGACGGCTGGACCCCATCGACCTGCCCGAGGACATCTGTGCCGGTGACTTCTCCCAGATGGACCCACCCGAACACCGCAAGGTGCGCGGGCTGGTCGAGTTCGCCTTCAGCCCGAAGCTCGTGGCCGGCCTGGAGCAGCGGGTCGAGGCACTGGTCCACGAACTGCTCGACGAACTGGCCGGCAGGGAGGGGTTCGACCTGGTGACGGACCTGTCGACGCCGCTTCCGATGACCGTGATCTGCGAGCTCCTGGGCGTTCCCCGTGAGGACCGTGCCCGGATCCACCGCTGGTCCCAGGAGATGGCCGGCTCCGACGACTTCGAGCCGCCCGAGGTCGCTCAGGAGGACACGTACGCACTCCAGCGTGCGTTCGATCTGCTGCGCGAGATGCGCGAGTACTGGACCGGGCTGGCGCGGGAGCGCCGGCGGCGGCCGGGCGAGGACCTACTCAGCCACCTCGTGCACGTGGAGGTCGAGGGCGAGCGGCTGGGCGAGACCGAGGTGTTCAACATCGCCAATCGCCTGATGATCAACGGCCACCACAGCACGTCCATGCTCCTCAGCAACACGATGCTGATCCTGGACGCGTTCCCCGACCAGGCGGCGCGGGTGCGCGCGGACCGGTCGCTGCTGACCCCCATGATCGAGGAGTCTCTGCGGTTCTTCTCCCCCGTCACGACGGTCGGCAAGGCCACCAACACCGACGTCGTACTGGCCGGCACGCACATCCCCAAGGACCAGCTGGTCATGGTGTGGACGGGCGCGGCCAACCGGGACGAGCGCGCGTTCGACAGCCCTCATACCTTCGACCCCGCCCGGACTCCCAACCCGCATCTGGGATTCGGCCGGGGGGTTCACTTCTGCGTGGGCAGACGGCTCGGTCGTATGACCGTCAGGACCGCGGTGAACGCCCTGCTGGATCGTTTCCCCACGCTGCGCACCGATCCGGCGAGTCCACCCTCATTCATCCAGATCGCTGACGCCGGGGGCATGGAGAGCATGCCCGTCCTGGTCAGCTGACCCGCCCGGCAGAGGGAGAGTGCACCATGACCACGGTCGTCGACCGGTGGGACATCCACCCGGAACATCGCTGGCTGCGCGGCGAACGGACCGAGAGGCCGGTCCAGTACGACGAGTCCCAAAAGCTCTGGAATGTCTATGGATATGACGAGTGCCGGGAGATACTGAGCGACCACCGGACCTTCTCCTCCGGCACGGCGCGCCTGCTCCCCGTCAGCGTCGAGGACTCCCTCATCGAGGGCGATCTGTCGCAGATGGACCAACCGGAGCACCGCAAATTCCGCAAGCTGCTGACCCCGGCCTTCTCCCCCAAGCTCATCGAGGCCATGGGACCGCGGATCACCGCGGTCACGAACGAGCTGCTCGACGCGGTGGAGGGCAAGCCCGTCATCGAGCTTGTCGCCGATCTGGCCTATCCGTTGCCGGTCATCGTCATCGCCGAACTGCTGGGCATCCCCGCGAGCGACCGCGACATGTTCAAGGGGTGGGCGGACAACGTCATCGAAAGCTTCAGCGGATTCTCCTCCCTCGACTCCGAGCAGGGGGCCGAGGACATCCGTGAGGGCACGGAGCGGATGCGGCCGCTGCTGGACTATCTGGCGGGGCACCTCGCGGAACGCCGTAAGCGGCCCCGTGGGGACCTGATGAGCCATCTGGCCACCGCCGAGATCGACGGGGAGAGGCTCACCGACAACGAGGCGGTCAACCTCGCCAACATCATGCTGATCACCGGGCACATCACCACCTCGATGGTCCTCGGCAACACCATGCTGTGCCTGGACGCCTACCCCGAACAGGGCGAGCGGGTGCGCGCGAACCGGTCTCTCGTCCCGGGCGCCATCGAGGACGCGCTGCGGCTGCTGCCACCGTCGACGGTGCTCACCCGGGCCACCGAGACCGAGGCAGAGGTGGCCGGGCAGCTCATTCCGAAGGACCAGTTGGTCTTCCTGTGGCTGGGGGCGGCCAATCGCGACCCACGGGAGTTCAAGGATCCCGGGCAGTACGACCCCGGCAGGGACCCCAACCCCCATTTCGGGTTCGGCTGGGGAATCCACTTCTGCATCGGCGCCGGACTGGCCCGTCTCGAAGGCCGCATCGCGATGAACGCGCTGCTGGATCACTTCCCCGTACTGCGTACCGACCCCGGCTCCCCGCCCGGCTTCTTCGAGACGCCCGACATGATCGGCGTCAAGACGCTGCCTCTTCACACCACCTGACGAGGGATACACCACGATGCAATCACCGCTGCCCACGATGGTGTCCGGATACGTGCCCGCGCAGATTCTTCACACCACCGCGGAGCTGGGACTCGCCGACGCGCTCGCCGATGCCCCTCAGGAGTATCAGCAACTCGCCCGGCAAACGGGGGCGGACCCGTCCGCACTGTGCCGTCTGCTGCGCGCCCTGGTCGGCCTGGGCCTGGTGGAACAGCTCGACGACGAGCGGTTCGCCCTCACCGAACTCGGCGGCCTGCTGCGCAGCGGCACGCCCGGCTCATTCCGTGACGACGTGCTCTTGTCCATCACGCCGGAACTGTGGCAGGCGTGGGGGGCACTCACACAGGTCGTGCGGACCGGCGAGCCTTGGCGGCACCCCGGCACGGGGATGACGGCCCACGAGTCGGCGCTGCGGGATCCGCGGCTGTCGGCGATGTATCGCGCGGCCAAGGGGCGAAGCACCCAGGAGTTCACGACCGGCCTCACACAAGTCTACGACTTCTCCCGGTTCGAGACGATCGCCGATCTCGGCGGCGACGACGGCGTCCTCATGGCCGCGATCCTGACGGCTGTGCCCGGCCTGCGCGGCGTGCTGTACGACCTGCCCGCGGCACTCGACGGCGCGCGGGCCACCCTCGAAGCGGCCGGGGTCGCCGAGCGTTGGGGGGGGGGCGGGGAGGGGCCGCGCGGCCCCGCGCGGCGGGGGGCCGCCCGCCCTGCCGGGCAGCACAGAATGCCACGCCGCGAGGCCGCCGCCGCGGCGGC
>NZ_JBHYVB010000098.1:0-3067 GCF_042750115.1 Streptomyces sp. NPDC059455 | reverse complement strand
GGGGGTTTCTTGCCTACCGCGCCCCGCCACTTCGCGGCGGCCGCCCCCCCCGCGCGGCGGCGGGGTGCGCGGTCGTTTGCCGGGCGGCGTTGCGCCCCCCCCCCGACTCGGTGCGGGCCGGCGCCGACGCCTATCTGCTCAACCATCTGGTCCGCGACGTCGACGACGACGCGGCGCTCGCCCTGCTGGCCGGATGCCGGGGCGCCATGGCACCGGATGCCCGGCTGATCCTGCTGGAGACCGTCATTCCTACGGTCCTCACCCCCGCCGACTCCGCCGGCTACGGGCTGACCGACCTCAACAACCTGATCTACGCCGGCGGCCGTGAACGCACCGCGGAGGAGTACCGGGGGCTCCTGGAGGCGGCGGGGTTCAGGTTCGTCGATGCGATCGCCGTTCCCTCCGCCGAAGGGCTGCCCGACTACAACGTCATCGAGGCCGAGCCTGCGAGCGGTCACCCCGCGCGCACCAGGCAGAAGGGAGGTGTGAGTGATGCGGTGTACGACTCCGGATCCCCGGCTCATGCGCAGCGGTGACCCCGGAACACCAGGCCACGGCCTGATCCGGCGGATCGCGCCGCGGAGCGGCGGCCGCCGGCCCGGCGGGGGCGGAACCGGCGGCGCGCCCGTCAGGTGTGCGGCCAGACGCCGTAGCGTCGCAGTCCGTAGAGCAGCGGCCGGCGTTCCGGCCCATGGGTGACGCGGTAGACCTCGCCGAGCACCACGACATGGTCGCCGACGGGGTACGACGTACGTATCCGGCAGTCGGCGACCGCGCGCGCGTCGTCCCGCAGATGCGGACCGGCGCCGTCGCCGCCGAGCTGCCAGAAGACGCGGTCGAAGCGGTCCCGGTCACCCGACGCGAACAGTTCGGCGGTCCCCTGCGCGTCGGCGTGGAGCAGGTTCACCGCGAACTCGCCGCGATCCAGAATGGCCGCCAACGTGGGGCTGCCGTCACGCAGGCACACCAACAGCGTGGGCGGTTCGAGTGTGACGCTGCACAGCGACGAACACGTCATACCCCAGGGCCGGTTATCGCGATCGAGCGCGGTGACCACGGCCACTCCCGTCGGGAATCCCCGCATCATCGCGCGGAATCCCTCACCCGTGGCCGCCGCCCGTGCCATGTGGTCGACAGTGCCGGTCGATTCCGTCATCTCTGCCTTCTTTCTGGCGGACATTTTCGCTGACTGGACGAAGTATTCGTCGGAGTGATCAAAAAGCGGCCTGCCGTATCACGGCGGCGGAGCGCGATGCGCAAAGAGTCATGGAAAAGATAGCACCGACCGCAAGAGTTCTGAACCCATCGGAATCCGCCGAACCGCTCTGCCGCGACCGAGAAAAGGAGTTGCTCCATGGAAGACAACCGCATACGGAACATCGTGATTCTGGGAGGTGGCACCGCGGGGTGGATGTCAGCCTGTTACCTGGGCAAGGCACTCGGCCCCCTGGTGAACATCACGCTGCTCGAAGCACCCGCGATTCCGAAAATCGGCGTGGGCGAGGCGACCGTCCCGAACCTGCACAAGGTCTTCTTTGATTTCCTCGGTATCCCCGAAGAGGAGTGGATGCGGGAGTGCAACGCCAGCTTCAAGCTGTCGGTCCGGTTCATCAACTGGTGCACCCCCGGGGCCGGCGAGGCCGGCGCGCGGCGCAGAGACGACGGGCGTCCCGACCACTTCGACCACCTCTTCGGGCTGCTGCCCGATCACGAGAGCGTGCCGCTGTCGCACTACTGGACGTACCAGAAGCTGTCAGGTGCCACCGACGAGCCCTTCGACCGGGCCTGTTACGTACAGCCCGAGGTTCTCGACCGCAAGCTGTCGCCGCGCTTCCTCGGCGGGACCGGGTGGTCACGCTACGCCTGGCACTTCGACGCGAACCGGGTGGCCGACTTCCTGTGCCGCTTCGCCACGAACAAGCTGGGCGTGACGCACGTCAAGGACCGTTACACGCACGCGGAGATCGACCATCGCGGCTTCGTGACCGCGATCAGCACCGAGGCCGGCCGCCGGCTGGAGGGCGACCTGTTCGTGGACTGCTCCGGCTTCCGCAGCCTCCTGATGAACCAGGCGATGCGCGAACCGTTCCTGGACATGAGCGATCACCTGCTCAACGACAGCGCTGTCGCCACCGCGGTCGAGCATGACGACGAGGCCGAGGGCGTCGAGCCCTACACCTCGGCCATCGCGATGTCCTCCGGCTGGGCATGGAAGATTCCCATGCTCGGCAGGTTCGGCACCGGTTACGTCTATTCCAGCCGGTTCCAGTCGCAGGACGAGGCAACCGAGGAATTCTGCCGGATGTGGAAACTGGACCCGGAGACCCAGCCGCTCAACCAGATCAAGTTCCGAGTGGGTCGCAACCGGCGGGCCTGGGTCCGCAACTGTGTCGGAATCGGCCTCTCCTCATGCTTCCTGGAACCGCTGGAGTCCACCGGCATCTACTTCATCTACGCGTCCCTCTACCAGCTGGTGAAGCATTTCCCGGACAAGCGGTTCGAGCCCGTCCTGGCCAACCGGTTCAACGGCGAAGTCGAGAAAATGTTCGACGATACCCGGGACTTCCTCCAGGCTCACTTCGCCTTCGCCCCCCGGGACGACACACCCTTCTGGCGAGCCTGCAAGGAGCTGGATTTCACCGACGATTTCATCGAGAAGGTGGCCATGTACAAGGCAGGCCTGCCGGTGGAGACGCCGGTGACCGACGAGAACAACTACTACGGGAGTTTCGAGGCCGAGTTCCGCAACTTCTGGACCAACGCCAGTTACTACTGCATCTTCGCCGGGCTCGGCGTTCTGCCGAATCACCCGCTGCCGTCGCTGTCCCTGCGGCCGGACTCCGTCGACGCGGCGGGAGCCCTCTTCACCGACATCAAGCGCCGGCAAGCCGAACTCATCGACTCCCTGCCGTCGACCCACGAGTACCTGCGCAGGCTGCACGACGGAAAGTAGCGGCCCTGGTCCGCTGAGACTCCTCATAGTCGATGTGGGGGTGGGTGGCGCAACACAACCAGCACGCAGCGATGGTGGGGGGCGGGCACCCCCCGGCGGGGGCGGGGTGTTGGC
>NZ_JBHYVB010000097.1:17322-40506 GCF_042750115.1 Streptomyces sp. NPDC059455 | reverse complement strand
CAGCCCCGAAAACACCGTCTGCACGAGCTCGTTGACATTCTTCACGGGAATGTCAACGACCCTCACGACTCTCCGTTACCACCGAATGTGAGACAGGGCCGTTGATTGGACAGACCCGGATCCGGATACGTCGACTGGCGTGCTCGATGACCGCCAACACGTACAGTCGGGCCCCGGACAAGGTGACCGTTTCCAGAAAGTCGCAGGCCAGCAGGGCATCGGCCTGGGAACGCAAGAAGTCGGCCCACGTGCTGCAGGCCCGCTCGGGTGCCGGGTCGATCCCAGCTTCCTTCAAGATCTGTCAGACAGTGGACGCGGCGACCTTCACACCCAGCACAAGAAGTTCACCGTGCACCCTCCTGTAGCCCCAACCGGGATTCTCCTTCGCCAGAGGCAGCACCAGGGCCCGGACGGAACGCACGGTACGGGGCCTGCCCGGATGCCTGGGCCGGGAGATGGCCGCGTGGCGGTGTGCGAGTAGGTCGCGGTGCCAGCGCACCGTGTCGGGACGGACCACCAGTCGCGGTCTGCTCAGCATGTCCCGTGGCAGCCGGTGCAGCAGTGCGGCCAGGATCGCCCGGTCGCCTGGAGTGAACCGCACCCTCTCCTTGCCGAGTTGCCGCTCCAGCACCATGAGCTGGTGGCGCAGGACGAGGATCTCCGTGTCCTTGTCGCGGTCGCTCATCGGCAGCAGGCGAAGCATGGCGAACGCGTGAGTTACAGCCAGGTAGCCCAGTCGCAGTAGGACGGCCGACCATCATTCCTCGGCGATCGATACCCGCGCGAGAGCGCGTCTCAACCGATCGCCATCGAAGCCCGAACACCCCCGCTCACTGCCTCCCATCAGGACGGACGGATTTTCGGCAAGCGCAGGGTCGGGTAGGACTGCGCGTAAACCAGATCGGGCAACCGATCCGATCCAGCGTTCCGCGATGGCGTTCATTCGGGGCACTTGGGGCAGTGTCGGAATGACGTGCACGCCGATCGCCTGGAAGACGGCGTCGGAGCTGGCGGTGAAGTAGGCTCCGCGGTCCCGGATGAGGAAGCTGATCGACTCTGCGCGGTCACCGAGGTCCATGAGGTAGTTCCGCGCTTGCTGGGTGATCCGGGGGCCGGTCGGGTGCCGGGTGACGCCGGCGATGTGCACGCGGCGGGTGCCGTGGTCGATGAAGAACAGCACGAACCGTCGCCGCAGGAAGACCGTGTCGATGTGGAAGAGGTCGGTGGCCACGATGGCGGAGGCCTGGGCTTTGAGGGACTTCCGCGTTCCCGCTCATGATCCGGACACAGCGGCCAGTGAAACGCTCAGGCTAGCAGCGCCGGTATCACAGCGTTACTTGTCGCGATCCGTGGAGTCAGGAGGAGGTCGATTCGCGTGGTCGTAGGCTTCCTGCGACGCTGACACGTCGCCGAGATGCTCGATCGACCATTCCTGCAGCGCGCGCAGCGGCTCGCGCAGGGTGCGACCCGCCTCGGTGAGCGCGTACTCGACGCGGACCGGAACTTCGGGGTAGACGGTGCGGCGCACGAGCCCGTCCCGTTCGAGCCCGCGGAGAGTCTGGGTGAGCATCTTCTGCGAGACGCCCTCAATGCGCCGGCGCAACTCTGAGAAGCGAGCGCTGCCGTCCCAGAGGGCGCCCACTATGAGCACCGTCCAACGGTCGCCAATGCGATCCAGGATGTGGCGAGTCGGGCAGTCCGCGCGGTAGGGGCTGCCGCGGAGCACCGACTCGGCCTGGGTGGTTACCACAAAGTGCCTTCTTCCCATTGGAGAGCTGCATTCATACGGTAGTCGCAACGCGTCCGTCCGACGCCACCCGTCCCGTAGAAAGGCACGTCGTGTCTCGCATTACCGTCATCGGCGGCACAGGCTATGCCGGTTCGGCCATCGTCGCGGAGGCCGCTGCTCGCGGTCACCAGGTCACCGCACTGAGCCGCTCGCTCCCCGACGCGCCCATCCCGAACGTGACCTATGTCCAAGGCGACGCCACCGACGAAGCAACGCTCTCGGCACCCATTGAGGGCGCGGACGTCGTAGTGGGCGCACTCGCCCCACGCGGCCCGCTGGCCGGCGCCTTCCGCGACGTCTACCGCACCATCGCGCGTCTGGCCGATACCGCAGGCGTACCCCTGTTCGTCGTCGGCGGCTACTCGTCGCTGCGCCCTGCACCCGGGGCGGATCGCTTCGTCACCGACCTCAGCCACATCCCCGCAGAGCTCCACGAAGAGATCCGCGCCGGGGCGGCGCTCATCATTGAGGACCTCCCGGCCACGCCCGCGACACTCGACTGGGTCTTTGTGAGCCCGGCGCTCAGGTTCGGCACACATATGCCCGGCGAACGACTCGGCCATTATCGGCTCGGCGACGACGTCGCGGTCCAGCCCGAGGACGGCGGCGCGATCTCCGCCGCGGACTACGCCCTCGGGCTCGTCGACCTGATCGAGAAAGGCGACCACCACAGGGCACAGGTCAACCTCGGCCACTGAGGTGATCCCAGCGAGATTCAGTTCGCTGTCTGGCGCTCGAAGCGTGTGATGACGAGGGCGGTCCGGGCGGTCTGAATGAATCCTTCTGGGGACTGATCGCGACGTGTTCGAGCGCGTTCCAGCGCTCGGTGAGCAGGGTGAAGCCGCGCTCGCCGAGGCCACAAAGCCTGCACGGGATGAGGCGCTCAGGGTCCCATCCACAGCTGCAGATAATCGGGAACCGAAGTGCGTTCCAGGGACATGTTCGAAACCGCCCACGCCCGCGCTCTCGCCGAAACGGGCCTACCCCAATCCATCGCGCAGTTACTGGCCGACGCCGACCAGGGCATCCGACGCGGCGGCCGCTACACCGACAGCGGCGACCTCACCGCCTGAGCGGACGGCCCCCGCCGCGGCCTGACCGACTGGCGCCCGAGCGTAAGGAAGGCATGCTCCATCATGGATGATGAATATGAAAAGACGCACTACCGGGGATTCGGACCCGTCCTCGGCCTGCCGATCCAGGACGCCCAGGTGGATCTCTCGGCCTTTCCCCCGGATCTCCAGTCGGTAGTGCAGGAGTTGTTCCCGCCCGTGCTCGAGAGGGCGAAGGAGCCGCTGGTCGGCATCACGACGGACGGGCACGTCGTACCCGATCTTTTCGCCCTCCAGGACACCGGCTGGAATCCCGAGCCCGCGAGAAAGGCGGCGACCGCCTTCCTCGACTGCCTCACTCCCGCGCAGCGCGAAGACGTCCTATTCGCCGTCGACGCGGACGAATGGCGTATGTGGATCAATGCCTTTCCGAACTGGGATCCGCACGGCCTGCGCCTAGAGGACCTTGAGCCCGCGCAGCGCGAGCGTGCGCTCGCGATCCTCGAGGCATCCTTATCCGCCACCGGCTTCTCCGACGCTCGGACGGCCATGAAACTCAACGCCGCGCTCGGCGAGCTGATCGACCAGTACCGCGACACCCTGACCGAATACTGTTATTTCTTCGCAGTGTTCGGCACCCCCTCGACAACGGAGCCGTGGGGATGGCAACTGTGGGGCCACCACCTCGACGTGCACTGCTTCATCATCGGCCGGCAGATGGTCCTCACCCCGACCTTCATCGGCGCCGAGCCCACCGAGGCCGACCGCGGTACCCACAAGGGCCTGCGCCTGTTCGACGAGCAGCGGACGGCCGGTCTCGACCTGCGGCGCAGCTTGCACCCTGAACAGGCACGTCAGGCCGTTCTCTACACATCGATCCGGGGGCAGGACCTGCCCGCCGAACTCGCCGACCCGGTCAACGGCAGGCACCTGGGTGGCGCCGCCCAAGACAACCGCGTCATCCCCTACGCGGGGCTGCCGGCCAACGGACTCTCCCACAGGCAACGGGAGTCGCTGCTCCACTTGGTGAAGACCTACGCGCAGCGACTCCCGGACGGTCCCGCCGCCGCGTTCATGGAAAGCATCGAGCAGCATCTCGACGACACGCACATCGCCTGGATCGGCGGGAGCGGCGACGATGACGCCTTCTACTACCGTATCCACAGCCCCGTCGTCCTGATCGAATACGACTGCCACCAAGGTGTCTTCCTCGACAACGACCAGCCCGAACCGTTCCACGTCCACACCATCGTGCGCACCCCCAACGGCGGCGACTACGGACGCGACCTGCTGCGCCGACACCTCGCCCGCCACCATCCACGGCAACGCATCGGACGCTGACTACTACCACTCGCCCGACCCAGACCGCGCCGAGCGCTCCCATTCGCGGGGCCCATGCCTGGATCCAACGCATGGCCCCACTTCGTATCGAAGTGCTCGGCGCGGCCCAGCTATCGTGGTCCGATACGGACACCGCAGAGGAGCGACCGGCGACAGGCGGCCCGGTTTCTCGCCATGAGGGGATATTCTCGAACGTTCGGCGGTGAGCGCTGGACCGCTACCGCACCGAAGTCCGGCGGCTCGCGGTCGCCGGACCTGACGCGATCACGTGCCACACAGCCGCGATCCTGACTCGTTGGTGTCCTGCGGAGGATCACTCTAAAGCGTGTTGCAGAAGGCCGTGAACTGGGAGCCTGAGCTGCGGGGGTGGCGCGGTCGGCTCATGCGGTGAGGGCGAGGTTGTGCATGTGGGCGACGGCCTGGACGGCGTGATGGAGGCCGTTGCCGTGCTGTCGGCAGTCGCGGAGGATCTTGTGGTTCCCCAGCGGCCAGAGAACCGGCAGTCGCGCACGACGATGTTCCCGCTCGGCACGCCCACACGGTGGCCGTCCTCGTCCCGGCCGGACTTGACGGCGACGCAGTCGTCGTTGGTGTTGAACCGGCAACCGGTGATGAGCACGTCCGAGCAGCACTCCGGATCGCAGCCTGAAGGGTGTCTTTATTGCCGCGCGGTGGTTGACCTGGAGCTTTTCGTTCGCCCAAGTATGGGCGCGATCACTGATCGTGGGTCTACGACTGCTCTACCTGATCTTCTGCCGACTACTGGGCCGCCTCCTCTTGCTGGGCCGATCGACCGCCGTGAGCAACGCCGAGATCCTCGCGCTTCGCCATGAGGTCGCAGTCCTGCGCCGGCAGATCGAGCGTCCGCGGCTCTCATGGGCTGATCGTGCCGTGCTCTCCGCTCTCGCGCGGCACCTTCCACCCGTCTTACGCCGCCACCGGCTGGTCACCCCGAGCACACTGCTGACCTTGTAGGTGCCGAGAAGTATGTCCGTGCAGGTCATGCGACGTGGTGGTACTCGTGGAGGATGCCGCTGAGGCGGTCGCGTCGGTGGACGTCGAGGTGGGCGAGCCTGTCCGGTTGGACGACCGGTGGATGGCTTGAGGCCATTGACTGTTTGCTATAGCAGAACTATCTTCGGTGGCATGAGCGCTGACGCCCTAGGTCCCGTGGAGACCACGTCGCTGGCCGACCAGGCATACCGGCGGCTTCGGGCCGCTGTCCGGGAGGGTGTCCTGCGGCCGGGTGAGAGGATCACCGAACGCGATCTCGCGGCCCGCCTGGGTGTGAGTCCCACCCCCGTCCGGGAGGCGCTGCGGCAGTTGGTGCACGAGAGGGTCGTCGAGAGGGTGGGTCCGCGTGCCTTGCGGATCGCAGAGCACTCCTCGGCGGCCCGTTCCGAGATCGTCGAGGCCGAGGTCCGCCTGTCCGCCCTCATGGCCCGCATCGCTGCCCGCAACGCCACCGCGGAGCAGCTCACCGGCCTGGTCTCACTGCTCACTCAGACCGACCAGATCGTCGTCGGCATCGAGGAGACCGTCGCGGAGCAGGGCATGGAAGCCGATGTGGCCGACCGGCTCGCCGATGTCTTCCATAAGCTGCGCCTCTTTCACCGCCAGGTCGAGGCGTGCGCGGGCAACCCCGTTCTGGAGGGCCTGCTGGGTCAGGCCCGGGCCTTCAGCGAAGAGGAGCGGCTCGACCTCACTATGCGCCTCGTGCCCGAGCGCGCCGAGGCGTTCCGTGCCCGCTACCACGAGCACCGCGAGCTCCTGGACGCCCTCCTCGAGCGAGACGAGGACCGCGCCGAAGAACTCGCCGCGCGGCACCACCGCGCCGCCCTCGTCCAGTTGTCGGGCGGCTGACCCTCGACCCGCTTGCCTGCCCTGCTTGCCCGCCCCGCCGGAGTGTGGGATGCGTCCGGCGGGCAGATCTTCCCCCCCATTTGCTATAGCATGTAGCACAGGAGTCACCGCCACATGACGCTCGATTCCCCACCCGCCTCCGACCCGGCCACGACACCGCCCCACCCGGCAGTGGGCGAGCGCATGAACCGTGGCGCGGTGCTCTGGGTGACCCTCGCCGTGTTCGCCCAGGAAGCGGTCTGGAACTTCTACGACGCCCAGGTTCCCGAGCAGTTGCGGCACTACTTCACCTCCGCGGGCGTGATCGGGCTGATCATGGGCCTGGACCACTCCTGGGGCATCTTCACCCAGCCGTCCGTCGGATTCCTCTCCGACAAACTCGCCCGCCGCCGCACCGGCCGGTGGCCGATCGTCCTGGTCGGCGCCGCACTCGCCGGCGTGCCGTTCATCCTCATCCCCTGGGCGACGAACCTGCCGGCGCTGATGGTGTGCGTGGTCGGCTTCGCCGCGATCGCCAACGCCTTCAAGGGCGTCACAGAGACCCTGATCTCGGACTACGTCGCGCCGTCCGCCCGCAGCAAGGCCCAGGGCTTCATCAAGGCCGGCGTCAGCCTGACCATCGTCGTCTCTTCTCTGATCAGCCTCCTGGTCGTCGACCGGTCCCTCCGCCTCGCCTTCGCGATCCCCCCGCTGCTGATGCTGATCACGCTCGGTCTGTCCTGGGCCTTCCTCGGCCGCCACCACGCCGACGCCGTCATACCCGTCGAGGAGACGGCCGACCGGGAGGCGGCCGAGGAGGTGGGGGAGTTCGGCTCCGCGTGGGCGGTGCTGAGGGACGCGCTGCGTTCCCCGTCCAGCCCGACGCTGCTGCTGATGATCGGCATCTTCTGCTTCGCCGGCATGTGGTCCGCGCTGCGCTCGCTGATGACCCCGTACGGCACGCAGGTGCTCGGCCTGACCCGCGGCGAAGCCGGCGGCCTCACCCTCCCGGGCGCGGTCGCGTTCCTGCTGGCCGTGGTGCCGATCGCCTACGCCTCGAATCGGCTCGGGCAACTGCGCGCGGTGCGGTATGGCGTCGTCCTGTTCATCGCCGGAGTCCTGGTCGGTTTCACCGTCCCCACTGCCCCGGGCACCGTCGCGGCGATGGTGCTCTCCTCCCTCGGGTACGCGTCGTTCGCGGTCAACGCGCTCGTCGCGCTGTGGAACCTCGCGCCGACGCAGAGGGTGCTGGGCACGTACACCGCCCTCTACACCATCGCGTCCGCGTCCGGGATGGCGCTGGGCCCGGCCGTCCTCGGCACCACGGTCGACCTGACCAGTTGGCGCTACATGTTCCTCAACGGTGCCGTCTTCGCCGGTGTCACCCTCCTCGTCTTCACCCGCCTGGCCCGACGCGCCCCTGACCACGCCACCGCCTGACGCCCCACGACTTCTGCCCCTCGGGCATGAGGAAAGGCACCACACTCATGAAACTCCGCATCCTGGCCCCCACCGGCGCGCTCGGTGCCGGGTTCGACGCCGACGCGTTCGCGCGTGGCCTCGCCGCCCGCCCGGACGTGATCGCCTGCGACGCCGGCTCCACCGATTCCGGCCCCGCCGCCCTCGGCTCGGGACTTCCGAAGCTGTCCGCCCAGGCGGTCACCCGCGACCTGCGCCTGCTGCTGAAGGCCCGTGACGAGCTCGGTGTGCCGCTGATCATCGGCTCCTGCGGCACCTCTGGCCGCGACCAGGGAGTCGACTGGGTCGCCTCCCTCACCCGTTCCCTCGCCGCTGAGGAGAATCTGCACTTCAAGCTCGGCCTGATCTACGCCGACCAGCCCGTCCAGCGTCTGAAGGATCTCTACGACACCGGCCGGATCCGGCCCTTGGCGAACGCTCCGGAGATCGACCGGGAGCTGTTCGAGCGCGGCCACACCGTCGCGATGATGGGCGTCGAGCCCCTCCAGGAAGCCCTCCGCAACGGCTGCGACGTCGTCCTCGCCGGCCGCGCCAGCGACACCGCCCTGTTCGCGGCTCTACCCCAGATGCGAGGTGCCGACCCCGGCCTGACCTGGCATATGGCCAAGACCATCGAGTGCGGCGCCGCCTGTGCCATCCCGCCGTCGGCCAACGGCCTGCTCGCCACACTGCGGGAGGACCACTTCGACGTCACCACGCTGGCCACCGGTACCCGCCTGACCCCCCGGTCGGTCGCCGCGCACACCCTGTACGAGAACGCCGACCCGTATCACATCGCCGAACCCTCAGGCGTGCTGGACACCACCGGGGCGACCTACGAACCGGTCGACGAGCGCACCGTCCGCGTCCGCGGCGCCCGCTACATCCCGGCCGACGGCTACACCAACAAGCTCGAAGGCGCCGAGCTCGTCGGCTACCAGACCGTCATCATCGGCGGCGTGCGCGACCGCATCGTCATCGACGCCCTCCCCAAGCTTCTGCCGACGGCCAAGCGGTACTTCGACGCCAAGATCCTCGACGTCTTCAACGGCCGGGTCGACCCCGCCGACATCGACATCGACTACCGCCTCTACGGCGCCGGAGCCGTCCTCAACGGCAGCGAACCCGCCCCGCTCACCCCACATGAACTGGGCGTCCTGATCACCATCACCGCACCCGACCAGGAGACCGCCCACGCCATCGCCACATTCGTCGCCCACGCCAGCAGCCACCTGCCCATCGCCGAGTACGACGGCCTGGTCTCCACTCTCGCCTATCCCTATTCCCCGCCCGAGATGGACCGCGGAGCCCTGTACCGCTTCACCCTCAACCACGTCGCCACCGGCGTCACCCCCACCGAGCTGTTCCGCACCGTCACAGAGGAGCTCTGACTCCATGACCACCTTGCTCGACTACTGCTCCCTGGTCCGCTCGAAGAACGCCGGCCCCTTCACCCTCACCTTCGACTTCATGTGCCACGACCAGGCCGCCTACGACGCCCTTGTCGCCACCGGCTTCCTCGACAAGCACCTCTTCGCCACCCTTTACGGCACTGACCCCGACCAGATCCTCGTCGTCAACCACCCCCTTGCCCTCGCCGTCAAGGTCTCCCTCCCACGGCCCACCGTCCAGGGCGCCCTCCAAGACACCGACTGCTACGCGGGCCAGCAGTACGCCCCACTCATGGACATGGAAATCGCCCCGGTATGACGCGAACGATCGCTGTCGTAGAGCCGTTTGGCCAATCCCTCGGTGTTGCATTTTCTTTGTTTTGCACTTTCCGCTCCACACCTCCGGGGTATTCTGTGGAATACAGTCGATCTGTCCGACCGGCGCATGGCGCATCCTCGTTCGTGCGAAGGTAGCGGGAGGCCGGGCCTCTCCCCACCACTTCCGGGGAAGGCGCGCAATTCATTCCGGGGATGCCGGACATGAGGCGGCAGGCTGTTCTTTGCCGATGAGCAACTATTGAGGAAGCGTGAGCGAAGTGGGAATGTCCAGGTCGAAGAAGAACGCTGTCGGCTGGGTCGTCAGCATATGCGTGATGGCCGCAGGGCCAGTCCTCGCGGGATGTTCGGCGGACTCGACGAACACGAAGGACACGAAGGGCTCGACCCCGACCGCCATAACCACCCCGTCCCCGAAAGGGCAGTCGGGTGATCAGTCCACGGTGCAGGGGGTTGTGGCCAAGTGGGTGACCGCGGTCGTCGAGGACCGTCCCAAGGATGCCTGCTTGGTCATGGCGACACCGGCCACCGACGGGTCTCCCGCGAAGCCCGGCACCGCGGCGATGTGCGGAGGCAAGGGGCCGGAGGCGCAACAGATGGTGGATCAAATTCACCGCATGCACGCCTCGTTCGCACCTGACCAGCCGAAGAATCCCCCGACGGTGAAGGTCGCCGAGGTCCCGGTCGCGGGCAAGAAGGCGACTGTCGACGGTAAGCAGATCACCGTGGACGGTCAGACGTTGAAGGCCATCGTCCTTTCGCACTCCACCGGAGTGGAGGAGAACCAGGTCGGTATCAGGATCGAGGCCGGCGTTGTGGAAGGTCGTTGGTACGTGACCAATCTGGGTCTCTCCGTCGGCTGACGTCACGGTATCGGCGGCTGAACCTGTGCCGCTCGAAAAGTCATCGTTGCACGTCATGCTGCATGTCTGTATTCGTTGATGAGGCCGCCGAGGATCCGGGTGCGCAGGACTTTTTGGATGTGGAGGTCATGCGTCGCGGCGGGTGGTTCGTGAGCGTCGGGTGGTAGTTGGCTGCGGGATTGATGGGGGCGGTGCTCGTTGTAGTGCCGTTCGTAGGCGGCGAGGACGTGGCGGGCGTGGGTCTCGGTCATGATGAGGAAGTGGTCGAGGGCTTCGCGTCGGATGCTGCCGATGATGCGTTCGCAGTGCGCGTTCATGCGGGGAGCTTGTGGCGCACTTTTGATGATCTCCATCTCCTCGGCCTGGAAGACGGCGTCGAATGCCTTGCCGTACTTGCCATCGCGGTCGCGCAGCGTGAAAGAAGTCTGCCGCGGTGATCCCCTTGGCTTGCGCGGTCAGGAACTCGCGCCACGTGGGGCCTGAGCGACGTGGCGCGGGGTCGATGCCGGCTGCGTTGAGGATCTCCCAGACCGTGGAGGCGGCGATCCGATGCCCGAGTCGGGTCAGTTCACCTTGGATCCGCCTGTGCCCCCACCGCGGATTCTCCCGGGCCGGCTGCAGTACGAGTGTCTTGATCGCTGCCGTAGTGGGTGGGCGTCCGGTGCGTCGGCGCGCGGTGTAATCCCACTTCGCGGCGATGAATCTGCGGTGCCAGGCGAGCAGGGTGCCGGGGGTGATCGGGAAGGTCTTGAGCCAGTGGCGTCGGGGTATCAGCCCGGACAGGGCTGCGAACCAGAACCGGTCGGCGGGCTCATAGCGCTGCCCTTGCCGGAAACCTCATCCGTGCAGGTCACGCGGCATGCCGGTACTCGTGAAGGATGCCGCCGAGGCGATCGCGTCGACGTATGGCGAGGCGGGCTAATGTGTCCGGGTCGTCGATCGGCGGGGGCAGGGGCTGTAGCGGTCTGGCGTTCGCGATGCCCTGGTGTGGTCGGTGTCCGTTGTAGAACTGCTCGAACTCGCGCAGGGCGTGGAGCAGATGTGGCTGGTTCCAGATCAATGTCCGGTCCAGGAGCTCGCGGCGACAGGTCTGTATCCACCTTTCCATGATCGAGTTCATCCTCGGTATCTGGATGCCGCTGAGTACGACGTCGATCCCCGCGTCCTTGAGGACGGCATCGAAGAGGGCGGGGAACTTCCCGTCCCGGTCCCGGATCATGAACCGTGCCCGGTAGCCGAGGTCTTCGAGGTCCATGACGAGGTTCTTCGCCGCTTGCGCTACCCAGGAGGCGGTGGGATGCGTGGTGGCGCCCAGGATTCGGATCCGGCGACTGCCGTGTTCGATCACCACGAGCACGTACATCCGTACCCCCGACAGAGTGATGGTCTCCAGGAAGTCGCAGGCCAGCAGGGCATCAGCCTGGGAGCGGAGGAAGGTGGCCCAGGTACTGGAGTTCCGCTCGGGTGCTGGGTCGATGCCGGCCTCCTTCAAGATCTCCCAGATGCTGTACCCCCAGCTCGGGTTCTCCTTCGCCAGCCGCAGCACCAGGACGCGGATCGAGCGCACCGTGCGCGGCCGTCCCGGACGCTTGGCCCGGCAGGAGGCGGCATGGCGGCGCGCGATGAGGGTGCCGTGCCAACACAGCACCGTGTCAGGGCGTACAAGCAGCCGTAATCTTCGCAGGACGTGCAGTGGCAGCCGGTGCAGCAGCGCCGCCAGGAACGCCCGATCTCTGGGCGTGAACCGGATCTTGTCCTTGCCGAGTTGGCGTTCCAGCACGGTGATCTGGTGGCGCAGGGCGAGGATCTCCGCGTCCTTACCTCGGTCGGTCATCGGCAGCAGGCGAAGCATCGCGAACGCGTTCGACACACCCAAGTAAGCCAGTCGCAGCAGCACGATCGATCATCATGACGTGCTGACAGCAGCTGCGCGAGAGTGTCGGCTCGAGCGACTGCGGCCAAGGTCTCGGGAATCCGAAGAAGCGGTACCCACCAGGGCGGATGAGATTTCCGGCAAGGGCAGGAACCAGCGGGTTCGGCGCCGCTTCACCGTGACTGAGCGGCGCAAGCGTGACGAGTTCGCGGCGGCGAGCCGCGTGTACGGCGTCGCAGCCGCCTGGGTGCCCCAGTGCCATGAATCCGCGGGGCGCCGACGTCGGGCTGCAGGGAGCCGTCGAGCCTTCTGAGTCCCATGTCGTACGGAAGGCGTGGAGCGAATCGATTCCACGCAAGCGCTTCGACGGATGCTACGACCGGCGGAATGCGGGGTCAATCCCGTGCCGTGAAGCGACGGCGGCGCCGACGAGCGGCCCGAAGCCCCGCTGCTTCGGCTGGTGCTCTCCGAATCGGCCCTTCGCCACATGAGCTTGGCGGCTGCGTTCCTGCTCACCCGTATGATGGGCAGTCACCCATAATCCGGCGGCCCGCCGTCGGGCAGGCCCGCGCGGCCCCCGATGGGAAGACTGGCCGCCCATCACCTGCCGCCGCCCCGCGACTGTTCCAGCGTCCCGATCGGTCCCGAACTGCCGGAATCGGCCGTCGAATCGATTCCGCGCCAAGGTTCGCAACAGGTGACTCCGCACTCTTGACAGTCCACGAAGCCGGGAGCACCGTCTCCCCCCGAACCCTCTCTGCAATCTCGCTGCGGAAACGGCACCTTCAAGCGCTTCCGGATTGTCAGCGCCACCACAGACGACCCGATCGGGTCGCGCCGGCACGGTAGGGAGATCAGATGAGAACCATGCGTACAAGGTGCCATCCGCTGTCCGTGCGCGGGGGCGTGCGACGGTTGTTCGCGGCGGTAGGGCGCGGTGGCAGGCCGGGCCGTGTGCCGGGCCGGGCACACGTCCCTCTGCCGACGCGCTCGCCCGGCTCAGCGGCGACAGTGTTCGCCCGGGCGGGAGCCGCGGCCGTGTTCGTCGCCGGCGCGCTTGTCGGCGCCACGGCCACGGCGGGTACGGCCCGTGCTGACACGTCCGGGCCGTGCGACATCTACGCGACAGGCGGTACCCCCTGCGTGGCGGCGCACAGCACGACGCGAGCGTTGTACGCCTCGTACAACGGGCCGCTTTACCAGGTCCGGCGTGCCTCGGACAACAGCACCCGGAACATCGGCGTCCTGAGCGCGGGCGGATACGCCGACGCCGCCGCTCAGGACTCGTTCTGCTCGGGGACGACCTGTCTCATCACGATCATCTATGACCAGTCCGGCCGCGGCAACAACCTCACCCAGGCGCCCGGCGGCGGTGCTGCGGGCGGCCCCGACAACCTCGCGAACGCGACCGCCGCGCCCACCATGGTGGGAGGTCACAAGGCCTACGGCGTTTTCGTGGCGCCCGGCACGGGTTACCGCAACAACCACACCAACGGCATCGCGACCGGGGACAACCCCGAGGGTATGTACGCGATCTTCGACGGCACGCACTACAACGGCGGATGCTGCTTCGACTACGGCAACGCCGAGACGGACAGCAACGACGACGGCAACGGCACCATGGAGGCCATCTACTTCGGCAACATCAGGGTCTGGGGCTACGGTTCGGGCAACGGCCCCTGGATCATGGCCGATTTGGAGAACGGCCTGTTCTCCGGGGTGAACCAGCGCTACAACGCGGGCGACCCGACCATCAACTACCGGTACACGACCGCCATCATCAAGGGCGGCCCGAACCACTGGGCGATCCGTGGGGGCAACGCCCAGTCCGGCGCCCTGTCCACTTTCTACGACGGGCCGCGTCCAGGCGTCCCGGGCTACAACCCGATGCGGAAGCAGGGTGCCATCATCCTGGGCACCGGCGGGGACAACAGTAAGGGCGCCCAAGGCACCTTCTATGAGGGCGTGATGACCTCAGGCTACCCGTCGGACGCCACCGAGAACGCGGTCCAGGCCAACATCACCGCTGCCGGATACAGCAACTCCTCCGGCGGGACGAGCACGGGCGCGCTGCACGCGGTGGGGGCGGGCAAGTGCCTGGACGTGCCCAACTCGTCCACCACGGCCGGTACTCAGCTACAGATCTGGGACTGCGGCGGCGGTGCCAACCAGACCTGGGCCCGCACGCCCTCCAGCCAGCTGACCGTCTACAGCGGCAGCAGCCAGATGTGCCTGGACGCGTACAACCACCAGACGTCCGCCGGCACCAAGGTGGTGACCTGGCCATGCAATGGCGGCGCCAACCAGCAGTGGCAGCTGAACTCCGACGGCACCGTCACCGGCACCCAGTCCGGACTCTGCCTCGACGTCACCGGCGCTTCCACCGCAAACGGCGCCCTGGCGGAACTCTGGCCGTGCAACGGTGGGTCCAACCAGCAATGGAATCTCGACTGACGTGACCGGCCCGTGACCGGCCCGTGGCCGGCTCACCACCGTCACGGGCCACTCGCCACCGGATACGGGCATCCGCGTGCCCGGCGCCCGGCGGCACCTCCCGGATCTTCCGACCGTCCGGCCGAATCGCCGTATTCCCCTCGCCCGGACCCGGCAGGGGGGCGCGTCACGCAGGCGGCTTCGGCGGCGAACAACGCCACACCGCCCCGGCGCCACCGGTCCCCACGCGCCACCGCTGGAGGATGACGATGTCCGGAGCCAGAGCGCTCCGCGGCCTCTGGGCCGCCCCCGTAGCTGTGCTCGCCCTACTGGTCGGGAGCCTGGCCACGGCCGGGGCCACGTTCGCCGTACCGGCCGAGCGCCACGCGTCGGCCGCCGCCCTGTACGTGGCTCCGGGTGCGGATCCCGACGGGGACGGCACCGCCGGGCAGCCATTCGCGACGATCGACCAGGCGCAGCGGCCCGCGCACCAGCTCTCGGCCGATGCGGACGTCGTGGTCTACCTGGCCGGGGGGACCTACCGGTTGTCCAAGCCGCTGACCTTCGGCTCCGGCGACGGCGGCCAGAACGGCCACACCATCACCTACCAGGCCGCGTCCGGGCAGCAGCCGGTCGTGACCGGTGCCCGCCCGGTGGTGAATTGGCAGGTGCATGATCAGTCGACCAACATCTGGTCGGCCCACATCGGCACCGGCGTGAACACGCGCCAGTTGTACGTGAACGGCAAGGAGGCGCCGCGGGCGGCGATCCAGGTGCCCCGCTCCGCCTTCACCTTCACCCAGACCGGCCTGACCGTCACCGACCCCTCCCTCGACTACCTGGCCGGTCTCTCGGACAAGAGCCACATGGAAGTCGAGAGCGTCAACTCCTTCACCGACCGCTACGCCCCGGTTCAGTCGATCAGCGGCAGAACCATCACCATGCAGCAGCCCGCCTGGAACAACAACTCGTGGGGCTACGACACCATCAACGCGCCGTTCGCCGGTGGGACCATGTATCTGGAGAACAACTACGCGTTCCTCAAGCAGGCCGGACAGTGGTACCTCGACTCGTCCACCGGCGATCTGTACTACCGGGCCCAGCCGGGGCAGAACCCCAACACCCTCGATGTCGAACTGCCCCAATTGCAGAGCCTGCTCGGCATCAGCGGCAGCTACGGCTCACCGGCGACCGGTCTGGGATTCGCCGGCATCCGGTTCACGGGAACCTCCTGGCTCGGCCCGAGCGGATCCGACGGCTACGCGGACCAGCAGAGCGGCGCGCACATCACCGGCGCCCACGCGATGCCCGCCAACTGGCTGAGCACCTGCAAGTCGGGCTGTACGCAGTTCGAGGCCACCCGTAACCACTGGGTGCAGATGCCCGCGGCCGTACAGGTCTCCGCCGCCACCGGCATCACGTTCTCCGGCAACACCTTCTCCGAACTCGGGCAGGCCGGACTGGGCGTGGGCAACGACGGTGCCGCCACGGCCTCCGGCACCGGACTCGGCGCGGGCGACATCACCATCACCGATAACACGTTCACCGACATCGCCGGCAGTGGCAGCCAGGTCGGCGGGATCCAGCCGGACGCGCACCACCCCGGCAACCCGCAGATGACCAACCATGACATCACCGTCAGCAACAACCGGGTGAGCGGGGTGGGCCTTCAACGCGGGGGTCCAGGCCGCGGACGCGGCGGGCTGGATCAAACCGCCCCGTCCCCTGCGTGGCCAGGTGCGGCATTCCTCAGCGGCGGCCCGCACTTCCGGTCTCCTGGGCTCCGTGAACCGGCGTACGTGAACGTCACCCGCCGCACCGGCACCATGCCCGCGGACGCGCCCCGGGAGTGGGCGCCTCCTTCCGCAACCCGGCCCAGGAGTGATGAATCATGCCCGTGTCCACTGCGAGGGCCAGGCGACGGTTGTCGCTGTCCCTGCGGATGTCCTTGCGCAGAACATCGACGCTCATCGTCTCGGTCCTGCTGCTCACCGCGGCCGTTCCCCTCGTCTCCCTCGGATCGGCACAACCCGCCGCCGCACTCGGCAACGGGCTCGCGCTGACCCCGCAGATGGGTTTCAACGACTGGAACGCGTACGGCTGCAATGTCTCCGAGTCGCTCATCAAGTCCACCGCGCAGGCGATGCACACCAACGGCATGCAGGCGGCGGGCTACTCATACGTCAACATCGACGACTGCTGGATGACCCACAGCCGCGACTCCGGCGGCCGCCTGGTGCCGGACCCGGCCAAGTTCCCGGACGGCATCAAGGGCACCGCGGACTACGTGCACTCGCTGGGGCTGAAGCTGGGGATCTACGAGGACGCGGGCACCGCGACCTGCGCCGGGTATCCGGGCAGCCTGGGGCACGAGACCACGGACGCGCAGTCGTTCGCTTCCTGGGGCGTGGACTATCTGAAGTACGACAACTGCAACAACACAGGGGCGCCCGCGCGGACCCGGTACACCGTGATGCGTGACGCCCTGGCGGCCACCGGCCGGCCGATCCTGTTCAGCCTGTGCAACTGGGGCCAGGAGAACGTGTGGACCTGGGGCGCGGACGTGGGCAACAGCTGGCGCACCACCGGGGACATCAGCGCCAGCTTCTCCAGCATGCTGTCGATCTTCCACAGCAACGTGGGGCTGGCCTCCTACGCCGGTCCCGGCCACTGGAACGACCCGGACATGCTGGAGGTCGGCAACGGCTCACTGACGGCCACCGAGAGCCGCAGCGAGTTCAGTCTGTGGGCGGAGATGGCCGCGCCGCTGATCGCGGGCACCAACATCCCCTCGGCCAGTGCGGACACCCTGTCCACGCTGACCAACTCCCGGGTGATCGCGGTGGACCAGGATCCCCTGGGCAAGCAGGGGACCATGGTCTCCTCCTCGAGCGGCCTGGACGTGCTGGCCAAGCCGCTGGCCAATGGGGACGTGTCGGTGGCGCTGTTCAACGAGACGGGCTCGACGGCGACCATCACCACCACCGCGGCCGCGATCGGGAAGACCGGCGCGTCCGCCTACGCGCTGACCGACCTGTGGTCGGGAGCGTCCTCGACCACCTCCGGCACGATCAGCGCCTCGGTACCGGCACACGGCACGGTGATGTACCGGGTCGCGGGCGGCACCAGTGGCGGCGGCGGTACCAGCGTGACCGGCGCGCTGCACGCGGTGGGTGCCGGCAAGTGCCTGGACGTACCGGACTCGACCACGACCGCCGGCACCCAGGTGGAGATCTGGAGCTGCCACGGCGGGGACAACCAGACCTGGACGCACTCCACCTCCAACCAGCTCACCGTCTACTCCGGCAGCCGCCAGATGTGCCTGGACGCCTACGACAACCGGACCAGCCCCGGAACGAAGGTGGAGATCTGGTCGTGCAACGGCCAGGCCAACCAGCAGTGGACGCTGAACTCGAACGGCACGATCACCGGTGTCCAGTCCGGCCTGTGCCTGGACGTCACCGGAGGGGCCACGGCTGACGGCACCCTCGCCGAGCTGTGGACCTGCAACGGCAGCAGCAGCCAGCGCTGGACGCTGGGATGAGTCCCCCTCCGGCGCCTCGGCCCAGCACCGGCCGGGCCCTCCCGCGGGGCCTGCCCGCCACGGACAGCCGGGGCCTCCGCACCGACCACTGGCAGCTTCGGCGCCGCCGTGGGGCGGCACCGCCACAGAGGAGGTCGCCATGATCGAACCAGCCGTCCATCCCCGGCGAAGGAGATGGAAAGCCGTACTCCTTGTCGCCCTGGCGATGGCCCTGGCCGCGTTCGGCGCGCCGGCGTTCGCCAAATCATCGCACCCCCGGACCACCGCCACCATCCACCCGGCGGCCCACCGCGCGGCGGACGCGTCGCTTCCGTGTGACATCTACGCCGCGGGCGGTACGCCGTGTGTGACGGCGCACTCCACCACCAGGGCACTCTTCGCGTCGTACAACGGGCCGCTGTACCAGATCCAGCGGTCCTCCGATCAGAGCTACCGCGACATCGCGGTGCTCGGCGCGGGCGGATACGCCGACGCGGCTTCCCAGGTCTCGTTCTGCTCGGGCACGTCGTGCACGATCACCAAGATCTACGACCAGACCACCGAGCACAACGACCTGCCCATCTCCTGGGGCGGCTTCTGGAAGGGCCCTGGCCCGGGCGGATCCGACGTCGGGGCGGACGCCATGGCCCTGCCGGTGACCGCGGCCGGCCACCAGGTCTTCGGCGTCAAGGTCAAGCAAGGTGTCGGCTACCGGATCGACCACGCGAAGGGTGTGGCCACCGGTTCCCAGCCCGAAGGCATCTACATGGTGACGTCGTCGAACTACACCAACCAGTGGTGCTGCTTCGACTACGGCAGCGGGGAGAACTCCCACACCGACACCGGCAACGCCACCATGAACGCCATCTACTGGGGTAACGCCTGCTGGTTCAACGGGTGCACCGGCAACGGCCCGTGGGTCGAAGCCGATCTGGAGAACGGCATGTACCACACCAACACCGGCTCCAACAAGGACCCCAACAACACCGGTGTGCACTACCCGTTTGTCAGCGCGTGGCTGAAGAACAACGGCACCAGCAACTTCACCCTCAAATACGGCAACGGCAGTAGCGGCGGCCTGACCACCACCTTCTCCGGTCCCCTGCCGGGCGGTTACTCACCGATGAAGCTCGACAGTTCGGTCCTGCTCGGCACCGGGGGCGACAACAGTGTCTCGGGTACCGGCGAGTTCTTCGAAGGCGCGATGACGGCGGGCTACCCCTCCGACGCCACCGAGAACGCCGTGCAGGCCGCCATCACCGCCGCCGGCTACGGGGTGGGCGGCGGCGGTGGCAACACGACGGGTGCGCTGCGCGCGGTGGGTGCGGGCAGGTGCCTGGAGGTGCCGGGCGCGTCCACGACGCCGGGTACGCAGACCCAGATCCGCGACTGCGCCGGCGCGGCGAACCAGACCTGGTCGAAGACCGCCTCCCAGGAGCTCACCGTGTACTCCGGCGGCAGCCGGCTGTGCCTGGATGCCTCCGGCCGGGAGACCGGCCCCGGTACCAAGGTCATCACCTGGGCCTGCAACGGCCAGACCAACCAGCAGTGGAACCTCAACGCGGACGGCACCGTCACCAACGCCCAGTCCGGCCTGTGCCTGGACGTGACCGGCGCCGCCACCGCGAACGGCACCCCCGTCGAACTGTGGACCTGCAACGGGGGATCCAACCAGCAATGGTCACTGAGCTGACCTTGTGAGAGACCCGCGCTCGACACCGGGGCGGCATCCGACCGCCGCCCCGGCGGGCCACCGCGCCGCACCGCCCGAGCAGGGGAGCGGGACCCGTCCATGACGCGCGCCGCAGCCCAGCGCTGCCGAACCGGGAGGAGGATCGGATGAGGACGAGAGCGAGACCCGGCCGTCTGGCACTGACGGTCGGCATCGTCCTGGCGTTCGTGCTGTCATTGCTGTCGACGACCGCGAGCCGGGCCGCCGCGGGCGAGTCGCTGAGCGTGAATCTGGCATCGACGCGCGGGCCGTCGACCGGCGTGGGGGAGGGGTTCCTCTACGGCTTCAGCGAAGACGGCAGCCGACCGGCGGACCAGTTCCTCCAGCCGCTGGGGATCAACGCCTTCCGCGGCGGCGGATGGTTCTCCGGCGGCTGGATCAGGGACGGCTACCAGAACGGCTCGGCCACCCGGGCCGACGTCGACTCGATCGTCGCACAGGCGAAACGGCTCACCCGACCCCCCTATCACGCGCAATACCAGGTGCTGGTGAGCGACATCTACGGCGCGAACGGCGGCCAGCCGTCGAACACGAGGTATCCGTGCGACAACGGTGACTGCTCCAACTGGGTCAGCTTCATCGACTCCACGGTGGGAGCGCTGCGGGCTTCGGGGCTCACGTTCTCCTACGACATCTGGAACGAGCCGGACATCTCCGCGTTCTGGACCCGGGGGGTGAACAGCGCCCAGTACTTCCAGATGTGGGACACCGCCTACCGGGAGATCCGGCGCATCGCGCCCGGGGCGCGGATCGTCGGGCCGTCCTTCGCGTTCACCCCGGAGCGCAACCCGGGTGAATGGCGGACCTGGCTCGCGCATGTGAAGGCGGCCGGGACGGTGCCGGACATGATCGCCAACCACAACGAGGGCGATGTCGACGACCCGGTCACCGTCGCGCGGGCCCTGAACGGCGCCCTGACCGCGGCGGGCATCGGTCCGCTGCCGCTGTCCTCGAACGAGTACCAGCCGGCCGACCGGCAGACCGCCGGGGTGACGGCCTGGTACCTGGCGCGGTTCGCGCAGTCCGGGTACACCAACGCGATGCGCGGCAACTGGGTGTGCTGCGTCACCCCGAACCTGACCGGAGTCCTGACCCAGAGCGGGGGCAGCTGGCAGCCGACCGGCAACTGGTGGGCGCTTCGGGACTATGCCGACATGACCGGCACCCTCGTGGACACGTCCGGCCAGGTCGGCTCGACGGCATCTCGGCCGCCGAGGACTCCTCCGCCAAGCGAGCGGTGGCGGTCATCGGCGACTCGAACGGGTACACCGTTCTCCGTCTACCTGACACCGGCCTCTTCCGGCGGTGGCGCGGTCTACGCCACCCGCCCCTGGGCCAGTTATGGCGAGGGCCCCACCAAGATGGGCGGAGGCTCGTTCAGCGGACCGGTGGCCGGCAAACCACAGGACATCCGGTTCACCCGCAGCCGGGACAACAAGGTCCTCTACGCCACCGCGCTGGGCTGGCAGGGCGGCACCATGACCATCGCGACGCTGAACTCGAACCAGATCAACCTCAGCAGCCTGACAGGCGCCACACTGCTCGACAACACCGCCGGCTCCTCCATAGACCTGCCCGCTCCGACCCAGGATGCCTCCGGCCTGCACCTCACCATGCCCTCGTCCAACCCGCCGTTCAGCGCCCTGGCGTACACGGTCAAGCTCACCTTCTCCGGTGAGATCCCCGTCCTGGGCGTGCCGGGCGGCTCCCAGCTGATCGACCTCGGCAACGGCTACTACCGCATCATGAACCGCACCAACGGCATGGCCGCCGACAGTTGGGGCGATTCCGCCAACGGCGCTCCTGCCCGGCAGGAGGCATGGAACGGAGGGGACAACCAGCAGTGGCAGCTGGGCAGCCTCGGCGGCAACCGCTACCAGATCGTCAACCGAGGCACCGGCACCGCCCTCGACGGCAGCGGCAGTACCACGGTCGGCTCGACCACGGTGATGTGGACACCGAACTCCAGCACCAACAACGAATGGACCATCACCGGGGCCTGAGCGGCCACAGCGGCAAGCTTCCGGAAGAAGGAGTACATGAAACCCAAACGCCTCTTCATGTCCATCGCGGCTGCCGTACTTCTCGTCCTGGCAGCCCCGGGCACCTCGTTCAGCAGCGGCCTCGGCGCGCCCGCGTCGGCCACTGCCACCGGCGCCATCCGGGCGACTGCCGGGTGCGGCAAGCCCCCAGAGCTGACGAGTGGTACGCACACGATGCAGGTCGGCGGCCAGACCCGCAGTTACATACTGCGGATTCCTGCCGGCTACGACAGCAACCACCCCTACCGACTGATCTTCGGTTTCCACTGGCGGGGCGGCACGGCGGGCGACGTCGACTCGGGCGGCAGCGACGGGTACAACTGGTCCTACTACGGTCTGCGGCGCCTGGCGGACGCGAACAACAGCACGATCTTCGTCGCGCCCCAGGGCAATGGCAACGGCTGGGCCAACCCCGGCGGCCAGGACGTGGCCTTCGTCGACGCCATGGTCAGCCAGATCGAAGCAGGTCTGTGCGTCGACACCACCCAGGTGTTCTCCGCCGGATTCAGCTATGGCGCTGCGATGTCGTACGCCCTGGCCTGCTCGCGGGCGACGGTCTTCCGCGCGGTCGCGGTCTACTCCGGCGCGAACCTCAGCGGGTGCGACGGGGGCAACCAGCCCATCGCCTACATGGGTCTGCACGGCCTCAGGGACAACGTGCTGCCCATCGCGTCGGGACGGCAACTGCGCGACACCTTCGTCCGGACGAACGGCTGTACCCCGCAGAACCCGCCCGAGCCGTCCTACGGAAGCCTGACCCACATCATCACCACCTACTCCGGATGCAGGTCCGGATACCCCGTCGTCTGGGCCGCGTTCGACGGAGCGGGCCACGACCCCGGTCCCATAGACGGTTCCACCGGTGGCGGCTGGCGCACCTGGACATCGGCAGCGGTATGGCAGTTCTTCACACAGTTCGGCTCGAATCCGCCAGCGCCCTCCGGTAACCAGGAGATCGTCGGCCAGCAGTCGGGGCGCTGCCTCGACATCAACAACTCCACCACGGCCAACGGCACGCAGGCACAACTGTGGGACTGCAACGGCGGCTCCAACCAACGGTGGACCCACACCGCCGGGAAGCAGCTGGTGGTCTACGGCAACAAGTGCCTGGGCAGCTCCGGCCAGACGGGCAACGGCACCCCGGCGACGATCTGGGACTGTAGCGGGCAGGCAGATCAGCAGTGGAACATCAATCCCGACGGCACGATCACAGCGGTGCAGTCGGGGCTCTGCCTGGACGCCAACGGCCAGGGGACCGCCAACGGGACGAAAGTACAGCTGTGGAGTTGCACGGGCAGTACGAACCAGCGCTGGCACCTGGAGAACTGACACGCCGGGCCGGGCAGGGGCATCGTGCGGGCCTGGCGCCGCCCTCGAGCCTGAGGTTTGCGGGGGGGGTGAGTTAAACCCCCACGCCACCAAATCTGGCCCCCCCGGCAAAACACCCGACTTAAGTGCGGGTTCGATCACACCCGTATATAGGTGTGGTGGGGGTGACGTGGGGAGGAG